>JAHFDQ010000462.1 GCA_023248915.1 Archangiaceae bacterium
GCGACGGAAGCCACCGCGCCCCCGCCAGTGAGGGAGGCGCCGCCCGGGTTGGCGCCCAGCGCCAGGGTGACGCTGGCGGTGGAAGCAGGCACCGGGTTGCCGTACGCGTCATCGACGCGCACCTGTACTGGAGGCGTCAGGGCGGAGCCGGCGGTGGCGCCCGCGGGCGAAACGAGGAATGCCAGCTTGGCCGCGGGGCCGGCGCCGATGTCGAAGGCGACGCTGGTGGCCCCGGTCAATCCGGGCGACGAGGCGACCAGCGTGTAGCCGGTGCCTGCGCGGTCCAGCACTAGCGTGGGGAATGTGGCGACGCCGCCCACCGCGGCCACCGCAGCACCGCCCGAGAGCGTGGAAGAGCCGGGGTTGTTGCCCAGGGCCAGGTAAACGCTGGCGGTGGAGGCGAACACCGGGTTGTCGAAGGCGTCAAGCACCCGGACCTTCACCGGCGGAGTCAACGCCGCGCCCGCGGTGCCGTTCGCCGGCTGGACGAGGAGGGCCAGCTTTGCCGGCGGGCCGGGAAGCACCGTTTCGTCCTGAAGCGTGGAAGCCAGGCCGCTCCCGTTGACGGTGACAACGGGGACGCCGGCCAGGGTGTCGCGGAAGTGGAATGAGGCTGTTGAGCTCATCGTCAGCGCGCCAAGTGTCGGCCCGGCGCAGCCGGAGTCCGTTCCGACGAAGAAGGCCATCGACGCTGACGAAGAACCGAGCGTGACGGTCGCCGGGCCCGTCGCGGGATTGTCGAACCCGTCCCGCAGCTCCAGCACGGCCGACTGCGAGCAGCCCCCCGCGGTGACGGTGAAGCCGGGCGAGGTGAAGACCACCTTCGTCGCCGGTCCCGCGACGACGTCGAAGGGCTGGCTGGTGGCGCCGGTCAGCCCGGGCGACGAGGCGACCAGCGTGTAGCCGGTGTCCGCCTTGTCGACGAACAGCGACGGGAAGGTGACGACACCCCCTACCGCCACTCCCACGCCGCCCCCCGACAGCGTGGCACCTCCCGGGTTGTTGCCCAGGGCCATCGTGATGGTGGGAGTGCCCGAGGTGATTGGGTTGTCGAACGCGTCCAGCAACTGGGCCTTTACCGGAGGGTTGAAGGGCGCTCCGGCCACCGCGGCGGAGGGCTGGACGACGAAGGCCACCTTGGCGGGCGGGCCGGGGATGACGGTCTCCGTCTGGGCGGCTGAGGTCAGGCCTGGGCTGGCAACCGTGATGACGGGGCTGCCCGCGACTGTGCCCCGGAAGCGGAAGGAACCCGTGGGGCCCACGGCCAGGGTGGTGAGGGCCGGGCCCGAACAGAAGGTGTCGCCTGTTGCAAAGAAGGTCAGTGTGGCGGGCGCCGAGGCGAGCGTGGCAATGACGCTCGTCGCCACCGGGTTGCCCGTCCCGTCGTGCACCTCCAGCACCGCCGGGGCCGAGCAGGCGCCCGCTGCCACCACCATCGGCGCGCTCTTGAACACCAGAGCCATCGCCAAGGACAGATTGCCGGTGCGGAAGTCCGCGGCGGCCGGGTTCGAGGCGTCGAATGCGCGCCACCGGCCCGCCAGGGGCCCCACGGGGCTGGTGGTCATCGGGTGCACCGTTCGTGCACGCCAGCGGTAGAAGGTGCCGGGGGCCAGGCCGCTGACGACGACACTCGAGGGGCTGCCGGAGAACACCGGGGCGCCCCTCACCGTTCCCAGGCCGTTGAAGGCAACACCCACCGGCTTCACCTCCACCTCCAAGGCCACCTTCTGCCCGTACGGGCTGGAGACCCGGATGCCTCGCAGCACCGCGCTGCCCGGCGACTGCGAGAGGAAGGCCCCATTCGGCAACGGAGTCACCCCGTCGGATTCGAATTGGGCCAGCCTCAGCGTCCCGCCGGGCGGCTCTCCCCCGAGGAAGACGTACGCCTTGCCCATGTTCACTGCCGCGCCGTCGAAGGAGGGCTCGCCGGCGACGACGTCGGAAAGCCCGTCGCCGTTGACGTCCCCACCGCCCGAGACGGAAGTGCCGAAGGCCGCACCCGCCTGGCTCGCCCCCAACACGGCCGGACCGGACGAGAGCCCCCCTGGCGAGCCCAGCCAGACGTAGGCCTTTCCCATGTCGACCGGCGGCCCGTCGAACTTCAACTCGCCCACGACGACGTCCGAGAAGCCGTCCCCGTTGACGTCTCCCGCGCCCGAGACCGAAGAGCCGAAGGCCGTACCCGCCTGATTCGCCCCCTGTATTTGCCAGGCGAGCCCCGAGGACAGTGCCCCCGCAGAGCCCAGGAAGACGTAGGCCTTGCCCATATCCGTCGCGGACCCGTCGAATGAGTACTCCCCCGCGATGACGTCCGAGAAGCCGTCCCCGTTGACGTCCCCAGCGCCGGAGACGGAAGCGCCGAAGAAGGCACTCGCTTGGTTTGCACCCACCAACTGCCAGGGTGGCCCCACGAGTCCTGCCGCCGAGCCCAGGAAGACGTAGGCCGCGCCCATGTTCGGCGCTGCGCCATCGAAGTTTGGCTCACCGACGACGACGTCCGAGAAGCCGTCCCCGTTGACGTCGCCGGCGCCGGAAACCGAGCGACCGAAGGAGGCGCCTCCCTGGCTCGAGCCCGCCAATCGCCAGGTCGGCCCGGTCGTGAGCCCCGTCGCCGAGCCCAGGAAGACGTACGCCCCGCCCATGTCGAGCGCGGCGCCGTCGAGGCCGGTCTCTCCCACGATGACGTCGGAGAAGCCGTCCCCGTTGACGTCCCCGGCGCCCGACACCGCGTACCCGAAGGACGCCCCTGCCTGGCTGGCGCCCACCATCTGCCAGGCCGGCCCCGCCGAGAGCCCGGTTGCCGAGCCCAGGAAGACGTACGCCTTACCCATGCCCGCCTCTGCGCCGGAGAACGACCACTCCCCCACGACGACGTCCGCGAAGCCGTCTCCGTTGACGTCGCCCGCTCCGGAAACGGAGTTGCCGAACTGCGCGCCCACCTGGCCGGCGCCCACCGCCTGCCAGGCCGGCACCGTCGAGAGCCCGGTGGCCGAGCCGAGAAAGACGTACGCCCTCCCCATGTCCACCGCCGCGCCGTCGAAGCCCGGTTCGCCCACGACGACGTCGGCGAAGCCGTCCCCGTTGACGTCGCCAGCGACCGAAACCGACGCACCCGCAGCGGCGCCCGCTTGCTGCGCTCCCAACGCCTGCCACGGCGGCTGCGTCGTCAGACCGATGATTGCGCCCCGGAAGAGGTGCGCCTTTCCCTCGGCAGAACCCGCGCCGTCGAAGCCGTACTCGCCGGCGATGACGTCGGACAAGCCGTCGCCGTCCACGTCTCCCGCGCCGGAGACGGAGAAGCCGAGGTACGCGTACGCCTGGCTCGAACCCATCGCCTGCCAGGCCGTTCCGGTGGACAGTCCCGTCGCGGAACCCAGGAAGACGTACGCCTTTCCCATGTCCGTCGTCGCGCCGTTATCAAACAGGTACTCCCCGAGGACGACGTCGGAAAACCCGTCTCCGTTGACGTCTCCCGCGCCGGAGACGGAGTAGCCAAAGTACGCGGATGGCTGGCCCGACCCCAATACCTGCCAGGCCGGGGACGTGGACGGGCCCGTCGCCGAGCCGAGAAAGACGTACGCCTTCCCGGTGTCCGCTATCGCGCCGTTATCAAACAGGTGCTCCCCGACGACGATGTCTGCGTAGCCGTCCCCGTTGACGTCCCCCGCGCCGGAGACGGAGTGGCCGAAGTTCGCGCCCACCTGGCTGGCGCCCACCACCTGCCAGGCCGGGGACGTGGAAAGGCCCGCCGCCGAGCCCAGGAAGACGTACGCCCGCCCCATGTTCAGCGCCGCGCCGTCGTACAGGTACTCCCCCACGACGACGTCCGAGTAGCCGTCCCGGTTGACGTCCCCCGCGCCCGAGACGCTGACTCCAAACCACGCCGACGTCTGACTGGCGCCGTCCACGGTCGTCGCCGCGGACAGACCTGTCGCCGAGCCCCGGAAAAGGTGCACCCTTCCCATGCCGGAGGCCGCACCTGTGAATGCGGGTTCGCCTACGACGACGTCCGAGAAGCCGTCGCCGTTGACGTCCCCCGCGCCGGCTACCGAGATTCCGAAGTATGCCAAGGCCTGGCTTGCGCCCACCATTTGCCAGGGGGCACCGGTGGAGAGTCCCGTGGCCGAACCCAGGAAGACGTAGGCCTTCCCCATCTTCATCGCCGCGCCGTCGAAGTACGGCTCGCCAACGATGACGTCCGAAAACCCATCTCCGTTGACGTCCCCCGCTCCGGACACGCTGTAGCCGAGCTCCGCGCTCGCCTGGACCGACCCCGTCACCTGCCACGCCGGCGAACTGATGAGCGGGTCCACGGCGAGCGGGTACTGCCCCTCTTCTTCCACCACGATGCGGACTCTGCCCAGGCCCGGGCCCACGGCTAGCCAGCCCATCGACGCCCGAAGCTGCCGGCCGCCGGCGTCCAGGACTTTCAGCCCGTCGTACCGGATAGCTTCCTCGTCCCGCTGACCGAAGGTGAGCGCCTGGGCGTTCGCTTGCCGCGCCACCGGCACTTCCACGCGGCCCTCGAGCACCAGGGGGCCGCCGCCCTGGGGACCTTCGGACACGGTGAAGCTCTGCTCCAGCCCGTCGGCGCGGTTCTCGTACGCCTCAGTCACTGCGCCCCGGCGGTACAGCACCCGGTTTCCTTCGGCCTCGGGCGCCGCGGGCTGGACCGAGCGCCCGGCTACCGACTCGAGCGTGAACTTCCACGTCCAGTCCGCCGACTCCGGCGCAACCTCAACCCCGGACGCGCCGAAGTAGGCCCTGAAGCCCCTGGCATTCGCCACGTGGGTGGCGCCCGTCGCCGGGGACGGGTTGGCGGACTCGAGAGGGTGGACCCGGCGCTTGTCCTCTTCGACGGCCGCGGCCACCTGCGCCCACCAGTCGGGGTGGTCTCCCTGAAAGGCTTTGTCCCCCGGTTGGGCCGGAAGGACGGGGAGTGCCTTCCGCGCGTCCGGGCCCCGCCTCTCCGCCTCAAGGAACAGGCAAAGCGCCGCGAGCGCCAACAGTCGCCCGCCGCCCCGCGCCGGCTCTCGCCGCTTCGTCCGAGCGCTCATCACGCTTGTCCCCTTCGTCGGATCTGCCAGCCCAGAGCCGCATG
>JAHFDQ010000463.1 GCA_023248915.1 Archangiaceae bacterium
AAGCGGGCCCGGCCGGTGCCTGAGAACTCGCGCGCGGTGCGGGTGGAGCACATGCGCCGCGGGCAGAAGAAGCTCGCCGGAAACGACAGCGCCACCCTGTGGGACTTCGGCGACGGCTGCACCTTGCTCGAGTTCCACTCGAAGATGAACTCCATCGACGACGACATCGTGGCGATGATGGAGAAGGCGCTCGACGAGACCGAAGCCAACTTCCGGGCGCTGGTCATCGGCAACGACGGCGCGAACTTCTCGGCCGGCGCCAACCTGATGGCTCTGTTGATGGCAATCAAGAGCGACGACTTCGACGCGGTGCGCACCCTGGTGCGCCGCTTCCAGCGCGCCAACCAGCGCCTTCGGTACAGCCCGGTGCCGGTGGTGGCGGCCCCGTTCCAGCTCACGTTGGGAGGAGGGGCCGAGGTGGCGCTCGCCGCCAACGCGATTCAGGCGGCGGCCGAGCTGTACATGGGCCTGGTGGAAGTGGGGGTGGGGCTGATTCCCGGGGGCGGCGGCACGATGATGCTGTTGCGCAACCTGTTCGGAGCCCACGCGGGCGACCGCGACTTCGACGCGCTGCCCTTCCTTAAGAAGGCCTTCCTCGCCATCGGCACCGCCCAGGTGGCGACCAGCGCTGAGAGCGCGCGAGAGATGTGCTTGCTCAACCCGGCCGACGGCGTCACCCTGAATCGCGACTTTCTGCTTTCCGACGCGAAGGGGCGGGCGCTCGGCCTGGCCAACGCGGGTTTTCGCCCACCGCGGCCGGCCACCTTCTGCCTGCCAGGCCGGAGCGGCGCCGCTACCATCGACATGATGCTGTACGACATGCGGCTGAACCATCAAATCTCCGAGCACGACCGGAAAATCGGCCAGAAGCTGGCCCGGGTGCTCACGGGCGGCGACACCGGGCCGACGGCGCAGGTGACCGAGGCGCGGCTGCTCGAGCTCGAGGAAGAGGCCTTCCTGTCCCTGTGCGGCGAGGCGAAGACGCAGGACCGCATGGCTCACATGCTCACCGAGGGCAAGCCCCTCCGTAACTAGCCAAGGAAGCCGGAGACCCCATGCCTGCCCAGAGAGTCGTCATCGCAAGCGCCGTCCGGACGCCGTTCACCCGGGCCCTGAAGGGCGAGCTGAAAGACACCCGCCCCGACACCCTCGCCGCGCTCGCCATCAAAGAGGCGGTGGCCCGGGTGCCCGGGCTCAAGCCGGACGCAATCGAGGACGTGGTGCTCGGCTGCGCCATGCCCGAGGCCGAGCAGGGCATGAACGTCGCCCGCCTGGCGTCGCTGTTGGCGGGGCTGCCGGTCACCGTGCCGGCGATGACGCTGAACCGCTTCTGTTCGTCGGGGTTGCAGTCCATTTCCCAGGTGGCGAACTCGGTCCGCGCCGGAGAGATTTCGGTGGGCGTGGCCGGCGGCGTCGAGTCGATGTCGATGATTCCCATGGGCGGGAGCAAGGTGTCCGCCAACCCCGAGCTGATGGACTCGTTCCCCGAGGTCTACACCTCGATGGGCGCGACGGCCGAGAAGGTGGCCGCCCAGTTCGGCGTGACGCGGAAAGACCAGGACGAGTTCGCCTTCGAGAGCCAGCGCCGCGCCGCCGCCGCCCGCAAGGAAGGCCGGCTGAAGGACGAGATTTTCGCGGTGAAGACGCGCGTCTACGACGAAGCGGGCCGGCCGGCCGAGGTCACCGTCACCGAGGACACGCTTTTGCGGCCCGACACCACGCAGGACGGGTTGGCGAAGCTGAAGCCCGCCTTCGACGCCGAGGGCACCGTCACCGCCGGCAACGCTTCCCCGCTTACGGACGGCGCGGCCGCCGCGGTGGTGATGAGCGAGGCCAAGGCGAAAGAGCTCGGCGTCGCGCCGCTCGGGTACTTCCTCGACTTCGCGGTGGTGGGCGTGGCGCCCGACGTGATGGGAATCGGCCCGGTGCCGGCGGTGCGGAAGCTGCTCGCCCGGAACAAGCTCGAGGTGAAGGACATCGCCGTCTTCGAGCTGAACGAGGCCTTCGCCGCCCAGTCGGTGTACTGCCGGCGCGAGCTGGGGCTCGACCCCGCCAAGGTGAACCCGAATGGCGGCGCCATCGCGCTCGGCCACCCGCTCGGCGTCTCGGGCACCCGGTTGGTGGCGACGGCCTTGCGGGAATTGAAGCGCCGGGGCGGCCGCTACGCCGTGGTGACGATGTGCATCGGCGGCGGAATGGGCGCGGCGGCGCTGCTCGAAGCGGCGTAGGGCGCGTCAGCCTGGCGGCGGGCAGACGTGGTTGCCGCAGACGGTTCCCACCCGGCAGGGTTCGCCCTCGCAGTCGTCGTCGGCGCAGTCGGTGAGCCCGTCCTGGTCGTCGTCGGCGCCGTTGGCGCAGTCGACCTCGCGCGGCACGCAGGCCGGGGCCGGGCCGGCGTCGCCCGCGTCGGGGGTGCCTCCGTCAGTTCCCGGGCCGGCGTCGGACGGACCGGCGTCGGCCAGCGGGGCGGGGTGGCCGCAGTTGACGGTCGGGTCGGACAGGCTGCACGCGACGGACTGGCAGTCGGGGTCGGCGCAGTCGGAGAACCCTTCGCCGTCGTCGTCGACCCCATTGGCGCAGTTGGTTTCGGCGCAGCTCGACGCCCGGCAACTGGCGCCGGCCGCGCAGGCGTTTCCGCAGGCGCCGCAGTTCGCGTCGTCGCGGGTCAAGTCGAAGGTCTCGTCCACCTGGCCGTCGCAGTCGTTGTCCACTCCGTCGCACAGCTCGGTCGTGGGTTGCACCGTCTGTCCGCAGGCGAGGGCTCCGCCCGCGCACACCACCTTGCCCGCGGCGCAGGCGCCGGGTCGGCCGGTGGCGCACGGGTTGCCTTCTTCGGAGACGGCGTCGTCCGTCAGTCCGTTGCAGTCGTCGTCGATGCCGTTGCAGGTCTCGCTCGCCGCGCACTGCCCGGCGGGGAAGCACAACGCCCCGCCCTTTGCCTGGGGCTTGCACTCGAAGCCGGGGCCGCAGTCGGCGTCGCCCTGGCACGAGAAGCGCCCCCGGTTGGGGTCGACCGTGGACTTGCAGGCGACGGCGCCCGCCACGAGCGCCAGGCCCACGGCCAGCCAGGCGGACGGCAAGGGCCGGCCCATCTAGAAGCTCCCCTGGACGAAGGCTCCAGCGCCGTGGGGGCCGGCCGCGGGCGCCACCTGGACCTTCGCGTCGGTGCCCTCGAGGAACGTCATCAGCGCGGCCGTGGCCACCGCCACGCCGGCGACGCCGAAGCACAGGTTCGCCAGCGAGGCCTGCTGCCGGGCAATCAGGGCGTCTCTCCGGGTGCCCTGGTAGACGTTGGTGGCGGGGTCGAACCCGGTCCTCAGCTTCGACTCGAGGTTCGACGAGCTGAGGCCGAAGAAGGCCCCCGCGGCCCCCGCGGCGATGGCCGCTCCGCCCGCGACCCAGGCGCCGGTGGGCAGCGAAATCCCCTCGCCAGGCGCGGTTCGCGCGACCTCGGACAGGGGCGGCGGCGGCGCCTCGTCTTCCGGAACCTGCCCGGGAATGAGGATGAGCCGCACCAGCTCGTTGGTGACCTTCTTCGCTTCGACCGTCATCAGGCGGTCGACGGGCATGTAGGCCTTCTTCTCGAGGTGCACCTCGTGCTTCCCGGGCTTCAGCTCGAGCGTCAGGGGGGTGTAGCCCTTGGGTTCGCCGTCCACGGTGACGGCCACCCGGCTCGCGTTCGAGGTGACCTGGAGCGTGCCGCGCACCTCGCGCTCGCCACGCAAGAGCGCCGGCACGGCCAGCGTGACATCGCGGGTGAGGCGGCGCGAGGCGATGAGAATCGCCCGGTCGACCTCGGCCAGCACCTCGCCGCGCTTGAAGTCGAAGAGCCACAGGTGCACCAGGTAGCTCTTCTCGTCGCGGCCGAGGGTGCCCACCACCGCGCGGTCGGGGCGCAGGCCCCCCAGGCGCAAGAGCAGGCACGAAGTGTTGCCGTGGCACTTCTGCAGCTCTTCGTAGTCGCGGTCGCCCAGGCGCCCGCGGATGTCTTCGGGGCGCATCAGCGGGTAGCCCTCGCTCTTGGCGACGTCGAGCACCTCGCGGGTGACCTGCGCCGCCAACCCCATCATGGTAGGAGGGGCCTCGACGTCCACCACCGCGACGAGCGGCTTGGGCGCCTTGGGCGCGGCCAGGGCGATGCTGGGTGCCGCGGCGACCGCGCAGGCCATGAGCGCGGTGGACAGACGCTTCTGCATGTCGGGGAAGATAGCCGCAAATGGGCGAAGGACAGAGCACAGAAGGTTTCGTCGAGATCGAGTTCACCGTCGAGCCGAACTACGCCGGCTGGCGGCTCGACCGGTACCTCTGCGAAAAAATTCGTCGCCTGTCGCGCACCCGGGTGCAGCGCATCATCGACCGCGACCTGATTTCCGCACGGCGCCTGAAGGCCTCGAGTTTGGTGGCGCCGGGCCTCACCTTCCGGCTGCGGCGGAGGGTGCGGGACGAACCGGTCGTCCCGGAGAACGTGCGCGAGCTGTACCGGGACGACTGGCTGCTGGTGCTCGACAAGCCCGCCGGGCTGCCGATTCACCCGACCGCGCGTTACCAGAACAGCACCCTGGTGGCGGTGCTGCGCGCCAGGTACGGCGAAGGCTTCAAGGCCGACCCCGCGCACCGGTTGGACCGCGAGACGTCCGGCCTGGTGGTGTGCGCCCGGACCGCCGAAGCGAGCCGGCGGCTGATGCGGGCCTTCGCCGGCGGCGAGGTCGACAAGGAGTACCTGGCCCTGTGCGAAGGCCACCCGGCCGAGGACGAGTTCGAGGTCGACGCCCCCATCGCGGAAGGGGGCGAAGTGGTGCGCATCGCGGTGCGCATCGACCGGCAACGCGGAAAGCCGGCCCGCACCCGGTTCACCGTCGAAGAGCGCTTCGTGAAGGACGGGCTGCCGTTCGCGCTCCTTCGGGCCCGGCCCCAGACGGGGCGCCAGCACCAGATTCGGGTTCACCTGAAAGAGGCCGGCCACCCGGTGGTGGGGGACAAGATTTACGGCCGGGACGAGGGCTACTTCGACCGGTTCTCGAAGCACTGCCTCGAGCCCGAGGCGTGGTCCCACCTGCGCCTCGACCGCCACGCCCTGCACGCGGCCCGCAT
>JAHFDQ010000096.1 GCA_023248915.1 Archangiaceae bacterium
CTGTGCACCCGCCACTTCAGCCTTCGCCAGTACTGCCCGGTCGACTCGCTCTCTTACGGTCATGCGGCAAGACGATCACGCCTGGTCTCGCCACGCCTCAAAGATGTGCGGGATCTTCAGACGACCCGTGGACCCGTGCGAAGATTCGCGAATGGCCATGAGACTGCTGCTCTGGATTCCGGCGCTGGCGCTCGCCCAGGCGCCTCCGGGTACTCCGACGCCGCGCTGCGACGCCGCTTCCGAGTGCGTCGTCACCAGCTTCTTTCGCTGCTGCGGCGAGTGCTGCCCGGTCGCCCCCTACGCTACGAGGAAGGACGAGCTGCTGCGACGCCAGCGCGACTGTGCCGCCGTCAATTGCTCGGACCTGAACTGCAACGCCGTGAAATGCCTTCCTGCCGAGCGGCCCGCCAACTATCGGGCGGAGTGCCGAGGGGGGGAATGCGTCGCCGTTCCTCTGAGTGAGCCGCGGGCCGCCGCACCTCCGGCGGAGTGCCGCACCGCCCAGGACTGCATGCTGGCCTCTCCACCCTGGCCGGTCGACGCCCCTTGCCGCCGGTCGCCGTGTGGCTGCTGCCCCTCTACGCGGATGGTCGCCGTGCCGGTGGAGGCCGTCCGTGAGACTCCGCCCCGCTCCGAACGCCCAGCCGGGACGGCCGCTCCGGACGGGGGCGCTCCGGTGAAGTACGGGCTGACGGTGGGGAAGGGCGTCGTCGGGCCCAGGTCGGTCGCGCCTCCGCAGTGCTCGCCGTGCCCGAACCCGTCGGACGACGGGCGCGCCGATTGCGTCGCCGGGCGCTGCGTGGTGGTTCCGTAGCGCGGACCGGGCGCGGTCGTCAGCCAATCCGGTCAGCCCGAGCTCGGGCCGCGCACCCCCTCGAAACGCGGCGAGCGACATCACTTTCGCAGCAGCACGCCCTCGAAGAAGAAGGCCACCGCTGCGGCGACGATGAGCCAGGTCCAGAACGGCATCCGGCGCGCCGCGTCGGCGGTGCCCGACGCCTTCACCGAGTCCTCTCCGAAGTAGCTCGCCAGCTCGTCGGAGCGCAGCCGCGCCAGGTCGCTCTCGGACGGGTCGAGCACCACGGCGAAGGACAGCGCGGGCAGCGGCTGGCCGGCGGCGTCGGCGACCGAGTGGACTCCGGGCTCGGCCAAGGGGCCCACCGCCCAGGTTCCGTCGCGCTGCGGCTTCGTCACCACCTCCGCCCCCGAGGGGCCCCGCACCCCTCCCAGCTTCGCCGCCGCGTCGGGCCGCACCGTCGCGGTGTCACCCACCCTCGGGCGGAGTTCGTCGCGTTCGTCGAGCGCGCCCGCCAGGTAGGCGCACAGCCGCTGCACCAGCGGCAGGAAGCTGGTGCGGATGGCCAGGTCGGCCCAGTCGCGGTCCACCGTCGACGTGTACAGCAGCACCCGGCCCGCCCCCTTCTTCGTCACCACCACCGCCGGAGCCCCGTCCTCGTACGCCGCCAGCACCTCGGACCTGGGCTTGGCTCCGGCCGCCGCGGGTTCGGCCTCGAGCAGCATGTACCTTTGGAAGCGCGCGCTCGCGAGCCCTTCCCGCGCGCGCCCGGTGAAGGGCGAGAAGACCGGGTGCTCGGACGCGACCTCGCCGAAGCGGGCCGACTTCACCTCGAGGTCGGGCTCGCCCGGGCTGGCCGCCGTCTTGGCCACGCGCAACGGCCGGGGCAGCACCGCCCCCAGCCGGCGGTTGTAAGCGTCGGGGTCGACGTTGTCGCCCATCGAGACGAACAGGCCGCCTCCGTGCTCGACGAAGGCGTCGAGGCGCGCCGCCACTTCCGGCGCCGGAGCAGGGACGTTCAACAGCAGCACCAAGTCGAACTTCGAGAAGTCCTCGCGAAAAGCGGCCTCGGTGTCCCGCAGCGTCTCGTGCACCGGCGAACCGGGAGAAGTCAGCGCCGCGTCGACGAAGAAGGCCTCGTCCCGGTAGCGCACCGTGCTGGGAGAACCGTTCACCACCAGCGCCCTCAGCTCGCGCGGCACCGTCACCACGAAGGCGCGCCTGTCGTCCTCGGGAACCGCGTCTTGGGCAATGGCCACTTCGCCGGTGGCGACGCCGCCCTGCTCGAAGCGGTGGGTGAGCGACTTCTGCGCCGTTCCGCCCGGCGCTAAATCGACGAAGCCCTTGGCCACCACCTGGTCGCCCACCCGGAGCGTGGCTTCCAAGTCTTTCACCGGCTCGGTCGAGAAGTTCTTCACCGTGAAGGTGAATTGAAAGGCGCGCGCGCCCACCTGCAGGGCCGGCTCGACCCGCAGGTCGACGATGGCGCGGTTGGGGAGCGCTGCTTCCGCCCGCGCCGCGTCCCGGAGCACCCACTCGGGGCGCACGCGCTCGCCCTTGGGGCCGGCGACCGTGGGCGGCGGCGCTTCCAACCTCAGGGCGTTGACGGTGAAGTCCGAGACCACCACCACGCGCTTGCCGACCAGCGGGCTGTCTTCCAGCGACCGCGCCGCCAGCTCGAGGCAGCGGCCCAGGTCGGCGGCGCCGTAGCCCGCCCGGGCGTCGTCGATTGTGGCGCGCAGCTTCCGCCGGTCGAAGCTGGGGGGGCCCGGGGGTAGCGGCGCCGGCCCGCACAGCACCACGTTGGCGCTCTCTTCGGGCAGCAAGTCCTTCAGGGCGTCTCTCGCCTCGTCGCGGGCCCGCTCGAACAGGGGCGGCGCCGAACCCACCCACCGCATCGACAGCGACGTGTCCAGCACGATGGACGTGGCCGACGGGCCCCGGGCCGCCGCCAGCGCCGCCGCCGGCCGCACCCACTCGGGCCGCGCCAGCGCCACCGGCAGCGCCAGCAAGATGAGGGTGCGCAAGAGGTAGAGGATGAGCCTGCGCAGCTTCAGCCGCGAGGCGGTGCGGCGGTGGCTGCGCAGGACGAATGAGATGGCTCCGAACGGGTGGGGCCTGGGCCGGCGCCGGTCGAAGAGGTGGATGAGCAGCGGCACCAGCGCCGCGGCGGCTCCGAGCAAGGCGAAGGGGTGCGCGAACGTCACCGCCGCTTCCCCTGCCGCCGCGCCAGGAAGCGCAAGAGCACCGCGTCGAGCGGTTCGTCGGTGCGCACCAGCTCGTAGTCCACGTCCGCCTCGGCGCAGGAACGGCGCACCTGGGCCAGGAAGCCCTTCAGCTCTTCCAGGTAGCTCTCCCTAACCTCACGCGGGTTCACCTCGATGCGCCGCTCGTCTTCCATCGAGAGGAAGAGCGTCGGGTCGTCGAAGGGAAAGTCGAGCTCGGCCGGGTCGACGAGCTGGAAGACGGCCACGTCCATCTTCCGGGCGCGCAACGACAACAGGCGCTTCAAGGCCTCGGCCCGGTCGTCGAACAGGTCCGAGAAGACGACGATGAGAGACCGGCGCGACACCTTCTCGGCCAGGTGGTCGGCCGCTCCGAACAGGTCGGTGGTGCCTTCGGCCTTCAGCCCCTCGAGGGCCTCGAGCAGCGTGGCCAGGTGCCCGGCCGCGGCGCGCGGGGGCACGTGGGAAAAGCCCGCGCCGCTCACCACCGACAGGCCCGCGGCGTCCTGCTGGCGGACGAGCAGGTAGGCCAGGGCCCCGGCCAGCGTCTTGGCCACGTCCAGCTTGGACAGTGCCCCCGAGCCGTAGGCCATCGACGCCGAACCGTCGACCACCAGGAAGCCGCGCAGGTTGGTTTCGTGCTCGAAGCGCTTGACGTAGTACCGGTCGAACTTGCCGAACGCCTTCCAGTCGAGGTGCCGAAGCTCGTCGCCGGGGGCGTATTCCTTGTGCTCGGAAAACTCGACGCTCTGCCCGTGGTGCGGGCTCTTGTGCAGGCCCGACAGCACCCCTTCCACCACCGCGCGCGCGCGCAGCTTCACGCCCGAGAGCTTGGCCAGCGTCCTCGCGTCGACGAGGTCCACTACCCGGCCTTGACGACCTCGAGCAGTTGCTCGACCAGGCGGGTCGAGGTGACGCCCTCGCTCTCGGCGTGGAAGTTGGGCAGCACCCGGTGGCGCAAGACCGGCTTGGCCAGCGCCCGCACGTCCTCGACGCTGGCCACGAAGCGGCCGTTCAGCACCGCGCGCGCCTTGGCCCCGATGACCAGGTACTGGCTGGCGCGCGGCCCCGCGCCCCACGACACGCTCTTCGAGATGAAGTCCGGGGCGTGGGCTTCTTTCGGGCGGGTGTGGCGCACCAGGTCGACCGCGTAGCGAATGACGTGCTCGGGCGCCGGCACCCGGCGCACCAGGTCTTGCAGGTCTCGAATCTGCTCGGGCGAGAGCACCTTGGTGAGCTGCGGCATCGCGCCCACCGTCGTCGTCTTGACGATTTGCACCTCTTCGTCGGCCGAGGGGTACCCCACGTCCACCAGGAACATGAAGCGGTCGAGCTGGGCCTCGGGCAGAGGGTAGGTGCCTTCCTGCTCGATGGGGTTCTGGGTGGCGAAGACCAGGAAGGGCAGCTCGAGCGGGTAGGTGCGGCCGCCGGCGGTCACCCGGTACTCCTGCATCGCTTGCAACAGCGCCGCCTGCGTCTTCGGCGGGGTGCGGTTCACCTCGTCGGCCAGGATGATGTTGGCGAACAGCGGCCCGCGCACGAAGCGGAACTCGCGGCGGCCGGTCGCGCGGTCCTCTTCGAGGATGTCGGTGCCGGTGATGTCCGACGGCATCAGGTCGGGGGTGAATTGAATGCGGTTGAACGAGAGGTTGAGCACGTCGGCCAGCGTCGAGATGAGCAGCGTCTTCGCCAGCCCGGGCACGCCCACGAAGAGGCAGTGGCCGCGCGAGAACAGCGAGATGAGCAGGTGGTCGACCACCTCGCGTTGGCCCACCACCCGCTTTTCGATTTCGGCGAGTATCAGCTCGCGCGCCTGTGCCAGCGCCTCGACGGCTTTCAGGTCCCCGCCGGCCGTGCCGTTGTCCATGGGCACGGTTTGTAACCGGCCGTGGGCCAAACGGCCAGAAGTGGTGGGCTCGGAGAGCATTCGGGCGACCCGGTCAACCCGCGCGGCCCGGGCCGAATTCCGTCAGGCGGTGGGCGCCGGCCCGGCCTCACCACGCGCGATGGCGTCGCAGACGTGCTCGGCGAAGGGCATCGAGCAGGTGAAGCCGGGTGAGACGGCGTTCAGGACGTGCATCGACCGGCCGTCGCCCTCGAGCGCGAAGTCCATCACCAGCGTCCGGGTGCGGGTGTCGACGAGCTGGGCCCGGATGCCGGGCTTGCCCCAGGTGCGGTAGTCCTCCTCGCGCACTCCGGACAGGAGTTTGCCGGCCAGGCCTACCAGGGTGCGGCGCGAGCGCTTCGACAGCTCGTCGTAGGCCAGTTGGCGGAAGTCGAAGCCCGACCGGAGGATGAGCGCGGCTCCGCGGCCGGCGACGTCGAGCAGTTCGCCGGCGGAGAAGCCGGACAGGCCGCCGTACTGCTCGCGCCAGAGGGCGGGCAGGGCGGTGGGGCCAATCTTCGGCCGGCCGTCGACTTGAACGGTGAAGTGCACGCCCAAGAACGGCTGCTTCAGGTTGGGCACCGGGTAGACGTGGGTGCGCAGCGAGCCGGGCGGCTCGGACGAGTAGAGGTACAACCCCTTGAAGGGCAGCACCCGGTAGTGGGCGCCGAAGCCGTAGGCGTGCGCGACGCGGTCGGCGTAGAGGCCTGCGGCGTTGACGACGTACCCGGCCTCGAGCCTCCCGGCCCGGGTGAGGACAGCCGTGCCGTCGCGGCCGAGGAACTTCACCCCCAGCTCGAGCCGCACTCCCTCGGCGGCGGCGTCGCGGGCCAATGAGCCCATGAGCTGGTGCGGGTCGACCGTCGAGGTCGTGGGCGAGAACAGCGCCCGCTCGTGCGTGCGCACCCGGGGCTCAAGGGCGCGCGCGTCGGCCTCGGACAGCATCTCGAGCGGTACGCCGTTGGCCTGGCCCCGGCGGTACAGCTCGTCGAGCCCGGCCAGCTCTTCGGGGCCGCGGGCGACCACCAGCTTGCCGCAGCGGTTCAGCCGCAGCCCCTTGGCTTCGCAGTAGGCGGTGAGGCGCTGGTTGCCGGCGCGGGTGAAGCGCGCCTTCAGGCTGTCGGCCGAGTAGTAGAAGCCGGCGTGCAGGACGCCGCTGTTGCGCCCGCTGGCGTGGGCGCCCCAGGCGGGTTCCTTCTCGAGGACCGTCACCCGCTGGTCGGGGTGGCGCGCCTTCAGCTCTCGCGCGATGGACAGACCGATGACGCCGCCGCCGATGACGCAGAAGTCGGTGGAGTCGGTGGGCACGGGGAAGTCAGCCGCTGTCGACTCCGCTCGGGCTGAACGGCAATGGGCACATTCACCGCGAGATTGTCATGGAATGCGTGCCGCGTGCAGGCCCAGGTCAGCCCCACCGCGAGGGCTTCCGCCCGGCGTCGCCAGGTCGCAGGGTATATGGAAATCTGGTATATAGACTCCCTACTTTCAAGGTACTCCGATGCGTCGAATTCGAGCCCTCACAGCAGTCCGCGGCCTGTTTCGCACCCACCCGGTGGTGACGCTGGTGGGCCCACGGCAGTGCGGCAAGACGACCCTGGCGCTCGACCTGGCACGCGGCCCGGGCTTCAAGGGCGGACCGGTGACACGGTTCGACCTCGAAGACCCCCTCGACCTGGCGCGGCTGCAGAATCCGCGACTCGCGCTGGAAGGGCTCGAGGGCTTGGTCATCATCGACGAAGTGCAGCGAATTCCCGAACTCTTCCCGCTCTTGAGGGTGCTGGTCGACCAACACCGGAAGGGTCGGCGATTCCTGGTCCTGGGGAGCGCCTCGGGCGACCTGCTTCGGCAGAGCAGCGAGTCGCTCGCGGGACGCGCGGCGATGTTCGAGCTGACACCTTTTTCGCACCACGAAGTGGTGGGGCTCGATCGCCTGTGGTTGCGCGGCGGATACCCGCGCGCCTGGCTCGCCCGCACCGACCCTGACGCGTTCGTGTGGCTCGCGCAGTACGTGAACACGTTTCTGGAACGTGACGTGCCGGGGTTCGGCGTCAGGGTGCCAGCGGTCGCGTTACGCCGTTTCTGGATGATGCTGGCGCACGTACACGGCCAGGTGCTCAAGCTCTCCGAGCTGGGCCGTGCCCTGGGTTCCGACCACAAGACCGTCGCGCACTATGCCGACCTGCTCACCTCGACGTTCATGGTGCGGCAACTGCAGCCGTGGTTCGCCAACGTCTCCAAGCGCCAGGTGAAGGCGCCGAAGCTGTACTTCCGCGACCCGGGTCTGCTGCACTGTCTCCTGGGCATCACCTCGCGCGAGCAGCTCGACGTTCATCCGCAGGTGGGCGCCTCGTGGGAAGGCTTCGCGCTGGAGGCCGTCATTCGCGAGCTGGGCCTGTCGGGGACCGAGTGCTTCTTCTGGGCGACCCACGCCCACGCCGAGCTCGACCTCTTCACCCACCTGCATGGTCGTCCTTACGGCTTCGAGCTCAAGCGGACCGACGCGCCCAAGGTGACGGCTTCGATGCGCATCGCGCTCGAGGACTTGAAGCTCGAGCACCTCTTCGTGATTTTCCCGGGCGCCAGGACCTACCCACTGGCCGAACGCATCACCGCGCTGGGGTTGGGGTTGCTCGAGAAGAAGCTGCGGGCCCTGACCGACTGACGCCGCGGCCTGGGGGCCGCTTGCTCGGTCAACCGCCCTTCGCCGGCTACCTGGCAGGCGTCGCGATCACCGGAGCACGCTCGTAGAGCGTCGAGACGGCGTCGCGGCACCCTTCCGCGATGGTTCGCACCTCAGGGCTGATTGCGTCGTGGCCGGCGACTCTTTCCCAGAACGTGACCGCTTGGAGCGCGGCGTCTGGCCAGACTTCGAGACTGTCGGCCGTCGGCGGTGCGGGCTCGAAGCGCCGCTCGACCAAGTCCGCGCCCGACGGGGCGAGGAACATCGGAAGCATGTCGTAGGCAGGGGCCAGTCGAACCCCACCGACGTCGCCTGGGAAGAACGAGAGATTGCCGAAGTGGCGGTCGGTATTCCCTATCAACTGCCCGAACACGTCCAGCCAGCGCATGCGCCGCGCGTCCTGCTCGCTGATTCGCAGGTCCGCCCGCATTCGAAGGGCTGCCTTCGTCCAAGTGTCGGCATGTCCGTAGTGCTCGTTGTCGATGGCCGCCAGCGACACGAGCCCCTTGCGGCCGCGCGCACCGGCACGATCGAAGCGAACGACTTCTAGGAAGCGTTCTCCTTCGACGTCGAACCAGCCGGCTTCGGCCGCCGCGCCGCCGCCGCCGTGGATGACGCCCAGGGCCAGGCTCTCGGCCACCAGAAGGTCGCTCCAGCGGCGGGAGGCGGCGCCTGAGCTGGGCTTCGCGAACTTGACGAGCACATGGCGGCCTCCGGCGAATGCGGTGAACTTGGGTTGTTCTCCCGCGGCCGAAGACCCGACCGGGCCCGACGCGGCCTGGCGCGCGAGCCGCGGGTAGTCAGCTTGGCGGGACTCGACGAGGTCGACTTCGAGCCAGCGGTCCAGCGACTCCTTGCCGATGACGTAGTCGCCGGTGCAGTCCTCCCCCCGGCGAGCGAGCGCAATGAGTCGGTGGTCGTCGTTCCAGTCGACGATTCGACCGGGAAGGTCGAGCTCAGGGTGCCGCCGGGGAAATGCATGCCCCAGGTAGCCCTGAGGGCTCATGTCCGCTGCGAACGGAGGCAGCCCCTCGAAGCGGGTGCCGATTCCCGGTTGGGTTTCCAACCAGTGGCTTCCCCCCGCGAGCAGCCGAAGCTCGCCTGCCGAGCCCACTTGGGCCGCGTCCGAGATTCGGTACAGCGGGAGCCGCGTTCCGATGCCTGGCAGAGACCTGGTTCGTGCGTAACTGGTGGCGCGCGTGCGCCCCATGCGACAGATTTCCTCTCCCGCGCGCGAGACCAGGCGCGACAACGTGGCGCGACTCACGGACAGGCGCTCGGAGAGGTCGCCGCCGTGCGCCTCCGTCATACTGCCGAGCACCCGAAACAGCTCCTCGACCGTGGTCATGCCATGAAACAATAGACGCAACAAAAATATGCGCAATAGAATAACGTAACACATTGCATTCAGTCAATAATATAGACTGTATACGGTCGCATGTGAGTCTTAAATTGAAACAACAATCAGGTGCCATCGACTCCGCTCGGGCTGAGCGAAAGTGGGTTCACCGGGAGATTGCCTTTGAATGCGCGAGCCCGGGGTGGCTGCGCGCGAGCTCGGTGACGAGTGGGTTGTTCGGCCCCAGCCGTCGGGCCTCTTCGAAGGTAGCCCGGGCCTCGCCCGGCCGCCCGCCGAGCCACTGCGCCTGGGCCAGCCACGCCGCGAAGGTGACGCTCTCGGGGCGGAGCTTCCGGGCCCTCTGCATCTGCGCCTCGGCGGCGGCGTACTTGCCCTCTTCCAAGAGGAAGGTGCCCCGGACGAAGGGCAGGAACGGGTCGGTGCCGCGGCCCTTCTCGGCCAGCGCCTCGGCGCGCGATTCGTCCCCCAGGCGGCGGGCCGCCAGGGCGGCGTTGGCGTACAGCGGTGGGAAGTGGGGGAAGCGGGCCAGCGTCGCCTCCAGCACGGCGAGCGCCTCGTTCGCCCGGCCCTCGCGGAGCAAGAGCCCGCCCTTCCTCGGCGCGGCCGTAGGACGCCCGTGGCACACTCCCGACCGTGTCGGGCCGCACCCTCGTCATCGGAGACGTTCACGGCTGCCTGGCCGAGCTCCTGGCGCTCCTCTCCGAGTGCGGGCACCGGCCGGGGGACACGGTGGTTTTCACCGGCGACCTGGTGGCGAAGGGCCCCGACTCGGGCGGCGTCGTCCGCCTGGCCCGGCGCCTCGGCGCGTTAGGGGTGCGGGGCAACCACGACGAGCGGGTGCTCGGCTGGTACCGGGCGGCGCCTGGCGAGCGAAAGAGGTTGAAGCTGAAGCCCTGGCACCGCGAAGCGGCCGAGCAGTTGCGCTCGCGCGAGTGGGAGTACCTGGCGGCGCTGCCGGCCTTCCTCCGCCTGCCCGAGCACGGCGCCCTGGTGGTTCACGCCGGACTGGTGCCGGGCGTGCCGGTCGAAGCGCAGCGCGAGCAAGACCTCTTCAACCTGCGTAGCCTCACTCCGGCCGGCGCCGCCTCGCACCGCATCGAGGGCGGCACGCCCTGGGCCAAGGCCTGGGCCGGGCCCGAGACGGTGATTTTCGGGCACGACGCCGTGCGCGGGCTCCAGACTTTCCCCTTGGCCTTCGGCCTCGACACCGGCTGCGTCTACGGGGGCCGCCTCACCGCGCTGGTGCTGCCCGAACGGCGGTTGGTGTCGGTGCCGGCCCTGCGGCGCTAGGACTCGAGCGGAAACACCGGCACGTCGTCAGGCAGTTTCCAGATGTCGCCCCACAGGCTCTGGCCGCCGTCGATGTACAGCGTCTGGCCGGTGATGAAGTCGGCCTGGCGGGAAGCGAGGAAGGCGATGACCCGCGCCACCTCTTCGGGCGTGCCCATGCGCTTCTCAGGAGTCGCCTTGCGCACCTCTTCCAGCACCCCCGGCGGGTACTGGGCGGTGCCGGTGGACAAGATGAGGCCGGGGGCGACGGCGTTCACCCGGATGCCGTGCGTCACCCACTCGACCGCCAGGGTTCGGGTGAGGTTCTCGACGCCGGCGCGCGCGGCGCCGGTGTGCGCCATGCCCGGGAAGCCGCGGACAATCTGCGCGATGACGTTGACGATGCGGCCGCGCCTCTGCGGAATCATCGCCCGGTTGGCGACGGCGTGGATCATCGTCCAGGTGCCGAGCAGGTTGTTCCGCACCACGGCCTCGAAGGCCCGCGGCGAGAGCGTCTCGGCCGCCGACGGAAACTGGCCGCCGGCGTTGTTCACCAGTACGTCCACGCGCCCGAAGCGCTTTTGCACGCCGTCCACGAAGGCTTCGACCGCGGCGGCGTCGCGGATGTCGCAGGGGGCTTGGTGCACCTCGACCTTGGCCGCCTCGAGTGACTTGGCCGCCTCGGCGAGCGGTTCGGGCCGCCGGCCGCAGAGCGCCATCCGCGCGCCCAGCGCGCCGAATTCGCGGGCGGCGGCCAGGCCGATGCCGGTGCCACCGCCGGTGACGAGCACCACCTCGCCCGAGAAGAGCCCCGCTCTGAACATGGAAGTCATCGAATTCCTCGCGCCGGCTCTATAGCACCGGTTTCGCGTCGGGGGCCGGGCGCCGCGCCGCTCGACACTTGGCGAGCCCTACGGCCAATGGCGGTCGAAGGCGAGGCTTGGCATCGTTTGCGCCCCCTTTTCGAGGAGCGAACCGATGCGTTGCGAAGACATCATGAAGCACAAGGTGGAAGCCCTGACGCCCCGCGACACCGTGCAAAGCGCCGCGCGGCGCATGCGCGACCTGAACACCGGCTTCTTGCCGGTCTGCAACAGCGAGGGCCGGGTGCTGGGCACGCTGACCGACCGCGACATCGCCATCCGGTTGGTGGCCGAGAACAAGAGCGCGTCGCTGGCGGTCGAGTCCGTCATGTCCACCGAGGTCATCGCCTGCCGGCCCAACGACGACGTCCGCCGCGCCGCCGAGTTGATGGGCAAGCACCGGAAGTCGCGGCTGCTGGTGATGGACGATGGCAAGCTGGTCGGCGTCATCAGCCTGTCCGACATCGCGCACCACGACGCCAAGAACGCGGCCCAGGCGATGAGCCAAGTGACGCTGCGCGAGGCGCGCGCGTAGGGCGCGAAGGAGGCCCGGCCTGTTTTCGGCTCGAGCCTCGCGCTGACTCCTCGCGCCCGCGGCAGCGCCCGAAGTCGGTCAGCCCCGGCCGCGCCCCGAGGCGGCGCGCGCGGCGACCTTGCGCCACGAGCGCTTGGCCTTGGTGGCCAGCTTGGCCTTCTTCGCCTTGGCCGGCTTGGCGTCCTGGCTCTCGGGCCGTTCGATGGTGGCGATGACGGCCGAACCGGCGGTCACCGCGGCCGTCATCGACACCTTGCCGGTGGCGTCCGCCGGGACTTTCCGGCTCAGCCGTTCGGCGCCGGTGCGGCTCAGCACCTGCACCTCGAGGGTGCAGGCGCCGCCCGTCTTCACCAGACGGCCCACCACCACCGCGGTCAGGTCGGCGGCGGCCACCTTGGCGAAGTCCGGCTTGCCCGCGGTGACGAGGGTGTCGGCGTCGACGCACTCTTCCGAGACGCACAACATGCCGCTGAGCTGGGAGTTGACGTCGGGGTCGGCCGCCAGCACCGCGATGCGCTCACCCGAACCGAATGCCACCGCCGAGAGGAGCAGGCTGCCCGCTGCCAGGTGTCCACGCAGGTTCCACGAGAGTCCGTTCATGGGGGTGGGGCCTTGCACGCGCCCTGCCGACACGGCCTCGGCCGCAAGAGGCTGATTCGACGGAGTGCGCCTGCCGCGCGGGGGTGGGATCAGAGAGTACGTTGGCGCCTTCTGCGTGGATTGAGGGCTCCACTCCCCAAGCCCACCCGGTAAGCGGCTTTACACGACTACAGTCGCGCACACGCCCAATCCTCGCCGGGTGCGGCGCTCGAGGCTAGGCTTCCGCCCGTGAAACCGGCCCGGCCCACCCTGCCCGCGACGGTGCTCGTGGTGGACGACGAGGACGTCTCGGCCGACGTGCTCTCGCGCCTGCTCGAGCGGCGAAACCTGCCGCACCGGGTGGTGAAGACCGGCGAAGACGCCGTCCGGCTGCTGGGGGAAGAGAGCTTCGGCTGCGTGGTGGCCGACAAGAATCTCCCCGGCATCGACGGGCTCGAGGTTATTCGGACGGCGCGGAAGCTTCAGCCCTTCTGCGCGTGCATTCTCATCACCGGCTACTCCTCGACCGACTCGGTGCTCGAGGCGCTGCGGCTCGGCGCGGCCGACTACCTCGAGAAGCCGTTCCCCGAGGTGGGGTTGGTGTTGCAGAAAATCGAGAGCGCCATCCGGCACCAGCGCGTGGCCTTCGAGCGTAACACCCTGGCGGACGTGCTTCGGGCGATGCAGGCCGAGCTGCGGAAGAAGGACCAGCAGATGTTCGCCGAGCGGACCGAGCTCGAGGTGCTCGAGAGCGTGCTCGACCTGAAGGTCGCCGACGCCACGTCCGAGCTGCGGGGTCGCGTCGAGGCGCTGGAGGCCGAGCTGCGAATCAGGAAGGCCCATGTCGGCGAGCTCAAGCTCTGCCTCGCCGACCTCCTGGCCTACGCGCGCGCGCTTCGACTCGAAGCCCCTGCGGCCCAGCAAGCCACGAAGGAACTCGAGCGCCGGGCGCAGGCCTGCGTGGACTCGTTGGCCGAGCCCGTCAGCGACCCCAGTCCTTGATGGCCTTGATGGTCTTCACCCGGTTGTCGGCCACCTTGCGGATGACGAGCCGGCGGGCCTTCAGGAAGAGGGGCCTCTCGGTCTCGCCGCTCACGGCGTAGACGCCCCAGAAATACTCGCCGGCCGCCAGCTCGTCGAGCGTCACCTCGAGGCCGGGCAAGGTGCGCTCGGCCACCAGCGTGCGCACCAGGTCGGGGCTGGCCGCCACCACCAGGTGGTAGCTCGGCACGTTGGTGGCTTGCCAGGCGAA
>JAHFDQ010000097.1:0-6736 GCA_023248915.1 Archangiaceae bacterium
CCACGCCCGGCTGGTCGGGGCCGGGGAAGAACAGGCCGCAGTCCACGAGCAAGAGCTCGTCCGCGCTCTCGAGCGCCATCGCGTTCAGGCCGAACTCGCCCAGGCCCCCGAGCATCGCGACGCGCAGGCCGCCGCTCACGGCGTGGTTCCGGGGAGCGCGTGGAAGGGTTTGGGCGGGCGGCGGTGCACCCATGCACCCTACACCGAGGACGGGCCGGGGGCCTTTGCCGAGGGGGGAGCGCCCCAGTTGCGCACCGTCCGGTCGCGCGCCGCCATCAGGTTCTCGGCCTCGAGCGCGAGCAGGCAGAGCGCTTCGGCTCCGGTTGGGCTGTTCGCCTGTTCGGCCAGTCTGGCGCCCTCGGCGAGGTAGAAGAGCGTGTGGCGGGCCTCGGTGGCCGGGGTTTCGCCCCTTGCCGACAGCTCCTTTGCGGCGAGCTTGCGAATCGACTCGGACAGCCCGAAACGCAGCTGGCCCCGCCCGCCGGGCGGTTCGTAAGTGCGCGCGAGCGAGCGCTCGCACAGTGACTGCAGCAGGTCGACCACGCCGGGGCCGCCTTCCCCGACGACCAGCACCGCCTCGGCGGCTTCGAGCGAGAAACCTCCGCGGAAGACGGAACACTGAGCCAGGGCGCGTCGCTCGTCGGCGTGCAGCAAGTCCCACGCCTGGTCTGGTCCGAGCTCTGGGGCAGGGATCACCCGGCCGCCGGCGTCCGGCCCTCCCGCGGCGGGGCTCCTCTGCACGAGGACGTCCTCGGGCTCGATAGTCCCGGGCAGCGGGTGCGCCGCCTCGGTGATTTCGGGAGCGAGCAGCTCGCTCAGGTACGACTCGAGCGCGGCCGACGCTAGGAATGCGGCGTGCCTCGAGGCGACGAAGTCCGCTAGGGTGCGCCTCGTACATGACTGGCGAACCCATCGAGTGGAATGCCAACGCGCCCGCGCGTCGGGCCGGCCGGAGATTGGCCGCCTGGGGCCTCGCCCTGATGTGGGTGACCGCCTCGAGCGGGTCCGCCTGGGCCGCGTCGAAGCCTCCGCCCGATGCCGGGCACGGCGCGGTGACCGGCGCGCAGCGAGCTCGACCGGACGGCGGTCCGCCGGCCCGGGACGGAAGCGACGTTGGGTCGAGCGCGCCCACCGACGCCGGAACGGCGCTGCGCTTCGGCGTCATCGGCGACTTTGGCTCGGGCGACTCGCACGAGTCGGACGTCGCGCGCCTGGTGAAGGGCTGGACGCCCGACTTCATCGTCACGACCGGAGACAACAACTACCCGAACGGGTCGGCAGCGACCATCGACGACCACATCGGGAAGGACTACTCGGACTACATCGGCGACTACCGGGGGAAGTACGGCAAAGGCAGCGCCACCCGCCGGTTCTGGCCCGTCCCCGGGAACCACGACTGGCGGACAGACCAGCTTCGGCCCTACCTCGACTACTTCCAGCTGCCCGGCAACGGGCGCTACTACGAGACCGACCTAGGGCTGGTGCACCTCTTCATGCTCGACTTCGACCGGGAAGAGCCCGACGGCAACACCGCGGACTCGAAGCAGGCGCGGTGGCTGAAGGAACGGCTGGCCGCGTCGAAGTCCTGCTTCAACGTCGTGGTCGGCCACCAGGCGCCGTACTCGTCCGGGGCCCGGCATGGTTCGGACCCCAAGCTCCAGTGGCCGTTTCGGGAGTGGGGCGCCGACGTGGTCTTCTCGGGGCACGAACACCTGTACGAGCGGCTCGACGTCGGCGGGCTGCCCTTCATCGTCGACGGAATCGGGGGCGCGGAACGGTACGAGTTCGTCAAACCGCTGCCCGAGTCGAAGGTGCGGTACCGCGATGACTGGGGTGCGGTGCGGGTCAGCGCGACAGGCGCCGGCATCACCTACGAATTCTTCACGGTGAAAGGCGAGCGCATCGACCAGCTCGCGGTGGCGAAGCGATGTGTGCATTGAGAGGACGTCAGCCGCCGACCCGGTAACCGGGCGAGATTGCGGCGTTCTGCGGGTGGAAACCGCGTCGATTTAAGGGCGATAATGGATAGGCGGCTGGACCTTCCACGCCCCCGGGGAGCACCCACGTGAAACTGAACAAGGTCAGGCACCCACATTCTCAGAAGATCGGCGCGACCGACGCCAAGCGGCCCGGGGCTGCCAAGAAGGCCCACGGCGTCCATTCCAAAGACGGCTTCCATTCCGCCGCGAAGCGTCCGGTGGACCTCGGCAAGGCGCCGCCGGCGTCGCGCGCGACTGACGGAGAGTTCGTGAAGGGCCTGTACCGCGACCTCCTGGGGCGCGAACCGGACGCCGAAGGCTTCCATTCGCACATGCGCGGCCTCGAGAACGGAATGACGCGCGACGAGATTCGCCAGGTCTTCCTCAGCAGCCCCGAGTTTCGCGGCAAGGCGCCCGCCGGAAAGTCGACCGGGCCCGGCCAGGTGGCGGGGTCTGCGCAGACGAGCGCGACGGAGTCGTTCCGGCAGTTGATCGCCGCGGACATCAAGCTGGCCGGCAACCGCGAGGCGACCGACGCCGACTACGCCTACTGGCTGCCGAAGCTCCAGGGGCCCTGCGACTCGGGTTTCGTGACGAGCGGACAGATGACTGGCACCGAGTACTGGCACCGCCGGCTATTGGGGTGGCAGGCGGGCGGGTCTGACATGGCCGTCGGCGGCCCGTACGCGGGAAGCCCCGACGCCCATGGGCCCGTGCCGTCGGCGACCGACATGGTTCCCTCGGTTCCGTCATCCGGACTGGCGGCCCCGGCCGCGTCGAGCGCTCTGGTCGACAAGTACCGCCAGCTCATCGCCGCCGACATCCGGCTGGCGGGCGGGCGCGAAGCGAACGACGTGGACTACAACTACTGGCTCCCCAAGTTGATGGGCCCGTGCGACTCGGGCTTCGTGACGAGCGGCCAGATGACCGGGACCGAGTACTGGCACCGGCGGCTCTTGGGCTGGCAGGCGGGCGGGGCCGACATGGCGATCGCCGGTCCCTACGCGGGCAGCCCCGATGCGCGTGGTCCCGTCCCCTCGGCCATCGACATGGTGGGGCAGTTCCCCGAGTCGTAGCGGCCGCTCAGAGGGTGGCGGACTCGGTCGACTGGCTTGTCGCCGCTCGAGCCTTTGTTACGGATACTGCCAACTACGGGTGCCAGCCGTTCCCGAGCCTCTGAGCGCTCCCGCCGAGGCTCGACGTTGGCAGTATCCGTAACATCAGCCTTGCGACTGCGCCCAGAGGTCACCACGGGCGGCGAACCGAAGGGCGTGACCGCGGCCCACCCGGGGGCGCCGCGCTACCGCGCCCGGGACTCGGCGCCGAGCCGATTGCCCAGCGCCAGCCTCGTCGGCGGGTCGGCCGGGCCCTCGGCGCGGGTGAGCCGCCCCGTCTCGAGCAGGCGCTGGTACACGCTCGCGCTCGAGAGCACTCTCTTCACGTACCACCGGGTCTCGTCGACGGGAATGTCCTCGACCCATTCGTCCATCGGCACGGGGGGGCCGCTCTTCAGCCAGCTCGACACGCGGTTGGGGCCGGCATTGTAGCTGGCCAGCGCGTAGAACTGATTGCCCTCGAAGCGCTTCAACACGTTGGCCAGGTATCGGGCGCCCAGCTTCAGGTTGAAGTCAGGCTCGTAGAGCGCGGCCGGGCCGGTCCACGGGGCGCGAAGCTGGTGGGCGACCTCGCGCGCCGTCGGCACCATCAGTTGCGCCAGCCCCAGCGCTCCAGCCCACGAGCGGGCCCTGGGGTTGAAGGCGCTTTCCTCGCGGATGAGGGCCTGCAACAGCCAGCGGTCGATGCCGGCGGTGGCGGCGTGCTTGTCGACGAGGTCGGCGTACGGCCGCGGGAAGGCCGCCGCCAGCATCGGCCCGTCCTCAGGCGCCCACTCTCCGAGGTGCTCGCGAACCGATTGCCTGGCGTAGGCGCCGGCGCGAGCGTCGTCCCCCGACAGCCGCATCAGCTCGAACAGCAGCCGCCGCCTCTCGGCCGACACGCCGGGCCGCGCCAGGGCGGCGAGCTCTCCTTGCGCTTCCGGCAGGCCCAGCCGGGCCAGCTCGATGGCCGTGCCGAGCCTCGGCTCGTCGCCTTCCGGCCCGGTGTACAGCGGCCAGCGCTGGCCGGCGCTGGGCACCAGCGGATTCGAGGCGAGCTCCTGCGCGGCCTGGGGCTCGAGCCCCGCGAGCTGCTCGAGCGCCTGGCGCCCGTAGAACGAAGTCCGGGCGTCGCGCGAAAGCCGCGCATAGGCCGAGGCCGCGCCGCCCAGGTCGCCGCGTTCCTGCAGCGCGCGCCCCCACCAGTACCGCGCCCGTTCGCGCTGGAGCGCCGTCGCGCCTCCCGGAGCCAGGTCGACGGTGAGCGCGAGCGGGGCGGGGTCGGCCTGGGCCTTGTCGGCCTTCCAGGTGAGCCAGAACGAACGGAAGAGCGCGTCGGCCGCGACCTCGTTGCCGCCGAAGGCGGTGCCGACCTGCCCCAGGCGGGCGCGCGCGGCGTTCAGCTCGCCGTTGGCCAGGTCGACCTCGGCCGCCTCGGCAAGGGCGCGCGCCGCCAGCGGGCTCATCGGGTACTCGGTCAGCAACCGGTCGAAGGTGGCGACGGCGTCTTTGGAGCCGACGCCCGCCAACGCTATGCCGAGCCCGAGCAACGCCCGCGGCCGCGAAGGTTCGCCCTGGCAGCGCTTCGCCGCTTCGGACAGCGCCTCGACGGCCTCGGCGTGGCGGTCGCGCTGCTCGAGCACGAGCCCGAAGGCCAGGCGTTCGGCGCAGACCACCGGGTCAGGGCTGCCCTTCCTCGCCCCGGGCAGCGCCACAGCCAATGCCTGGGGTACCAGCCGCCGCTCGATGAGGGCGAGCGCGCGCTGCGCGGCGGCCAGCGCGGGCACGCCGCCCAGCTCGCGCAGCCGCGGCCCGGCGATGCGCACCTGCGCGTCGGGGGCTTCGCCGTAGACGGCGGTCAAGAGCTCGCGCTCGGCGGCTAGGTCATGCCGCGCCGCCGCCACCGCCGCGCGGATGAGCATCGCGTTGGCGCGCGTTTCGGCGTCCGCCGGCTGAGCCGTCGCCAGCGCATCGGCGGTGGTCAGCGCACCCTCGAATTCGCCTCGGTCCATCGAGAGCCGCGACAGCGCTTGCTGCGCGTCCGAGTACCGCGCCGAGTTGGGAGCGACGCGCGCGTACGCGTCGGCCGCGTCGAGCACGCGGGACAGCTTCTCGTAGGCCGCTCCGGCCCGCGCCAGGCACTCGCCGCGCATGGGGTGGTAGTTCTCGGCCAGCCCGGAGAGGAGTTCGGCGCCCGACTCGGTGTGGCCCAGCGAAAGCTGAGACAGGGCCCGCAGGAACTGTACTGGAGGGGCTTCGCCTTCCCTGGCGAGCAGTCGGAGCGCCTCGGCCGGCCGGTCGGCGTCGAGCGCCTGCTTCGCGCGGAACAGCGGCTCGGAAACGAAGTGGGCGGTCAGCTCTTCGTCCAGCAGCTTTCGGCCGCGCTCGGCCGCCGACGCCTGACAGCCAGCGGTGGCGGGTGCGAGGCCCGAGTCGGCGCCCGGCGCCGGCGTCGCGGCCAGTTCGGCAGCGGGCGCGGACTCCACACGTGCCGCGTCGCCCACGGCGAGAACGCAGGTGACGGCGGCGATGAGGGCTGCACCTGGCGTTGGCATCGGGGCGAGCCCTCAATGAAAGCACGCCCATCGGACAAGACCAGCCCCACGCGACGATGGTGTGGGCGAGGGTACGCAACCGGCGCACTGGGGGGGCTTGCCAACGGGGAAGCCGCGGCTCGTTCCGCTCAGCCCGAGCTCTCTCGGCTCGCAGCCTGGCTCCTCTTTCGCTTCAGCTCTTTCCACAACTGCGCGGGCGCAACCTCTTCGGGCCGGGGCGCATCGTGCTGGGCGATTGCCAGGGCGAAGTCGCCGAGAGCGAGCCCGATCTCGATGTTTTCGCCCGGGCTGCGCCGCGCAGCTTCGGCGACCGCCTCGCGGTTCAGCGCGTCCATCGCCTCGGCGATGAGTCGCATTCGCGCTCGGTCTTCCCGGTGACCATTGATGACAACCTAGCCGCGCGACTCTGGCGATTCCAATCTGCTGGCTCGGACACCTGCGCCGGGGGCGACTACCCGTGCCCTGCACGCCGACGCGGCCGGCCGGCGCCCAGACAAAGCAGCAGCCACTGCGCGGCCAGGAAGAGCTCCGTGGGCGGATTGACGGTTCCGGCGCAACCGCAGCCGGGGAGCGTGTGGGTGCTCGACGGTTTCGCGCCGGCATCCGCGGCGCCCGTTCCACCGGGGCCTCCCGCGTCAGCGGTCCCCGCGTCGTCCGCGCCTGCGTCGGTGCCGCCTGCGTCAGCGTCGCCCGCGTCCGTTGAACCGGCGTCGGCGGCTCCTGCGTCAGCGTCACCTGCGTCGGCGGAACCCGCGTCGGTTTCTCCCGCGTCCGCAGCTCCCGCGTCGGCGTCACCGGCGTCCGCGACCCCCGCGTCGGCCGTCGCCGCGAGGCAAACACCGACGAGACTGGGAGCCCCGAAGTTGATGCGGTTCTGCCCGGGATTCGTGGGATCGACTCCGTAGACGTTGAGCCGCAGCTTCTGGCCGGCGAAAGACGGCGGGAAAGCTGGAAGGCCAATCATGTCGAAGGCGCAGGCCGACCCGGAACAGGGCAGGCCCGCCCTCGCGACGTCGGCTGAACCCGTCACCACCAGCTTGTCGGGGTGATTCGGTTCGCCGTCGGGAAAGAATTCGGCTCGGACGGTCAGCCTCTTCGCGGGGTCGGA
>JAHFDQ010000097.1:6752-13433 GCA_023248915.1 Archangiaceae bacterium
GCCCAGCCCGCGACCCGCTGGCAGCTCAGCAGGTCCACGTACCCGCCAATATCCGGCTGCACGGGCGGGCTCGCCGTCCCCGAGTAGATGGGGTCGTCGGCCCTCAACAGCTTCCACCGGACCTCGTCCAGGGTTCCGGTCGCGACGTACGTTCTGAACTTGAACCAGCCGCCCGGAGCGATCTGGAACCGGATGATGTCGCTGTACGTCGACCCGTTGACGACGACCGCCTGGCTGCGCGTTATGCCCTGAGTGTCGAAGCGCAAGAGCTCGGGCTCTATCGCCGTCAGGCTGGGCCAGGGCCCCGCCACGTACCCGAAGACGGCGTTCGACCCGGCCGCGGGAGGAATCGGCCGGTAGTTCGCGATGCTGTACCCGAGGCAGGCGTCCGCGGCGCCGTGAAGCAGGGCGGCCCAGTTCTCCGCCCGAAGGCCCACGTCCGCCTCGGAAGGAACCGTGGCGACCGAGTCTGGCGTGCTGGGGTCGAGCCCGAGCAGTACTCCGCCCGCTCCCGCGGCAAACGTCACGATGGCGTTGGCGCTCAGCCCGCCACTCAGCTTGCGGTAGGCCGCCCGGCCAAAGGGCCCCAGGCACGCGGCGCACGGGTGGTTGGGCCCGCTGGCGAAGAGCGTCGAGAGCTGGCTGTCCTGAAGCGTGGCGGGCGTGGCGTTGCAGCGGGTGTCGCTCAGGTCCTTGCAGTAGGTAATCGTCGTATCCACCACCGCCACGTCGGTGAGGACGGGGTGGAAGGAAATCGCCAGGTCCGTCCAATAGGACGTCTGCCACTGGTCCTCGGTGGCGGACGTAAGAGGGGCCCCGTACGAGTAGTTGTAGTTCACCAGCCGGGTCGACACCAAGAGCGCGTTGCCCTGCACCGCCACGGTGGTCGGGTTGGGGTTTCCGGCCCAGCCATCTCCGAGGAAGCCCCCCTGGGTGGGGTTCTTGAAGGGCAGGGTGCCCGGGCAGGTCCCCGACGGCCTCTGCGCGGGGTCGCAGTACTGCTGCTCTTGCGAGTCGGGAGGCAGAGTCCACAGCGCGGTGGTGAACAGCGTGCCGCCATTGGAATGGTCGACGGCGTTGCCCTGGGCCGGGGTCGCGTCGGCGAGCCGGTCGTCCCGGTAGTACGCGAGGGCGCCGCCGAAGAGCTGGCTGACTCCGACGGTGACGTGGCCGTCGGAGCTCTGAAGCGTCGCGGGCGCCGGCATGGGAGAGCAGCTCGGGGGGCTGGTCGGGTAGCACTGGCCCAGCCCGACCGCGGCCACCTGCCGGGCGGAAATTGCCGTGGCCCCGGCGAAGCTGGACGCCGCGACGAGAGACACGACGAGCACCACGCCAGCCTTCATGGAATGACTCCCAACGGGGTTGAGCGAGACTTATCGCGAGTCCGTTCGCGGGTCGACGCCGGACGGCCGAGCAAGTAGGGTCCGCGCGCTTTGAGTTCGACGGCGCTCCTCGACGACCTGAATCCGCCTCAGCGCGAAGCGGTGCTGTCCGGCGACGGGCCGATGCTGGTGCTCGCGGGCGCGGGTTCGGGCAAGACGCGCGTCATCACCCGCCGCATCGCCCACCTGGTCCGAGAGTGCGGCGTCTCGCCGTGGCGGATTCTGGCCGTCACCTTCACCAACAAGGCCGCGAAGGAGATGCGCGAGCGCCTCTTCGACCTCTTGGGCGCTGACGCGCAGGCGCTGACGGTCTCGACCTTCCACTCGACCGCGGCGCTCATCCTCCGGCGCGAGGCCGACGCGGTGGGGCTGGCGCGTTCGTTCGTCATCTACGACGACGGCGACCAACTGCAGGTGGTCAAGCGCGCCATCAAGGACTGCGAGGTCGACCCAGGGGCGGTGAACCCGCGCGACCTCCTGCACCGCATCGACCAGGAGAAGAACGCAGGGAGGACGCCCGACCAGATGCCGGTGGCTCCGGGCGACCCGCGGGGAGCGCTGGCGCAAGAAATCTACCGCCGGTACCAGAAGCTGCTCCGCGCCGCCGACGCGCTCGACTTCGGCGACCTGTTGCTGCTGCTGGTCGAGGCCTTCCGCCGGTCGGAGTCGCTGCGGCGGAAGTACCAGGAGCGCTTCCAGCACGTGCTGGTGGACGAATTTCAAGACACCAACCCGGTGCAGTACGAGCTGTTGCGCCAGCTCGCTCCGCCGGGTTCGAACCTGGTGGTGGTGGGTGACGACGACCAGTCCATCTACCGGTGGCGCGGCGCCAACGTGGCCAACATCCTCCACTTCCCCGACGACTACCCCGGCGCGCGGGTGGTGAAGCTCGAGCAGAACTACCGGTCGGACCAGACCATCCTCGAAGCGGCCAACGCGGTCATCGCCCGCAACCCCTACCGCATGGAGAAGCGCCTCTGGTCGGCCCGCGCGCGCGGCGAGCCCCTGGGGCTGCTCATTCACCGCGACGAGCGGGCCGAGGCGCAGGAAGTGGCGCGGCTGTCGCACGAGCTGTTCCACGAGGGCATCGCCGGGTACGACGAGATCGCCGTCTTCTTCCGCACCAACGCGCAGAGCCGGGTGCTCGAAGAGGCGTTCCGGCTGTCGCGGGTGCCGTACACCCTGGTGTCGGGCCGCAGCTTCTACGAGCGGGCCGAGGTGAAGGACGCCGCGTCGTACCTGCGCCTGATGGTGAGCCCCAGGTCCGACGCGGACCTGTTGCGCGTCTTGAATACGCCAGCCCGCGGCATCGGCGACACCACCGCCGAGCGGCTGACCGGGGCGGCGGCGCGGGCCGGGGTGAGCCTTTACGAGGTGCTGGCGGCGCCCGAGCGCATCGAGTCGCTGAACGCCGGGGCGGTGCGGCGCCTTTCGGCTTTTCGCGCGCTGCTCGACCGGCTGCTCGCGCTGGGGGCCGAGGCTGCTAACGCCGAGCAGGCGGTTCAGCAGATGCTCGATGAGACCGGGCTGGTCGCGGCCTACGTCGCCGAGAACACCGACGAGTCGCTGGCGCGAGCCGAGAACTTGCGCGAATTCGTGGGGGCCGCCCAGGAGTTCGACCTGCGCCGCGCGGCCCAGGCCCCGCCCGGCGCCGAGTCGCTGGCCACCGAGACATCGGCGCTGCACGCGTTCCTCGAGCAGATCAGCCTCACCGCCGAGGCCGACGAGGAGATTGGCGAGGGGAAGGTGGCGCTGATGACGCTGCACGCCGCCAAGGGGCTCGAGTTCGACGCGGTCTTCATCACCGGCATGGAGGACGGCGTCTTCCCCCACAGCCGGTCCATCGGCGCCGAGGCCGCCGCCGAGGAAATGGCCGAGGAACGAAGGCTCTGCTACGTGGGCTTCACCCGGGCGAGGCGGCGGCTGTACCTGTCGCTCGCGCAGACCCGGTCACTCTTCGGCGAATTGCGCTTCAACCCGCCCTCGCGCTTCCTGGCCGAGGTGCCGCGAGAGCTGTTCGGCGAGGCGCTAGAGGTCGCGCCGGCGCGGGTGGCGGCGGTGGCCCCGCGGGTGCGCAGGCCCGCCGGGGACGACGAGACAGGGCCGGTGGTCGACCGCAGCTACGACCAGACGGGCGAGTACGCGGACAGCGGCGACGTGCGGGGGTTGAGGGTGCGCCACGGCCAGTTCGGCGACGGGGTGGTGCTCGAAGTGGACGGGCGCGGCCCCAACGCCAAGCTGACGGTGAAGTTCGCCTCGGTGGGGCTGAAGCGAGTCATCGCGAGGTTCCTGACGCCGCTGTAAACGGGCGCCTCCAGACGAGGCCGCGGCCTGGCGAACCGGCGCACGGCGGCGAGGCGTTTCTTCAGCACTGAGCCGGCTGAAAGACGAACAGGGCCAGCCCGCTCTCCAGGTCAATCAGCAGCGCCGCCTTCTCGTTGCACTCGCTGGCGTCGAACATCATCTGCGACGACCAGGTCCTGGCCGGGTGCGCGGCGGTGAGGTCGACGAGGCTCGAATGGGCCACGCTCAGCGCGTCGAACTCCGCCTGGACGGCGGTGTCGCCGTTCTCGAGGCGCGCGGCCCTGAGCTCGTCCATGTGTCCGAGGGTGCCGTCGAGCAACCAGCGGTAATCGGCGGTACCGGCCTTGAGCGGGTAGTCCCGCATGTAGGTCGGGTACTCCTGGACGATGCTCGTCCACCCGGCCTGTTCGATGAGGAGCTGGCGAAGTGTCGCGACATGGTCCGGGTTGGTGGCGTCGAGGCAGCCCGGGACGCTGAGCGCGGCCAACCGGTACTTGTAGCTCGCCTCGCGGGTGTCGAACGCTTCCAACCGGGTGGCGTAGTCGGCCTGCTCGGGCACGACGACCCGAAGCCTGCTTGAGCTTCGCGACCGTCGCCGGGCCGACGTGAGGCACCCGGCCCATCGCCGCCACCTGGGGGTAGGGGGCCGCGGCGACCAGGTTGCGCGCTGCGGTGCTGGCCAGGCCCACGCCCTTCAACTCGGCCTCATTCGCGCGGTTGACGCCCCAGACGACGGACTCGGCCTGCCAGCCGGCGAGCTCGACACCCTCGACCACCTCCAAAGAGGGCACAGGGTGGCCGGCGGCAAAGGTCCCGAGCTTGGTGAGCGCGGCATCGCCGACGTAGGGGACCGCGGTGAGCTCGGCGAGGGAGTCGAACGAGTCGTCGTCCGAGCTCGGCGTCACCGCGTCGGGTCCGTTGCGGTGTGCAACCAGGCCCCGCGCCGCGCGGCGGTCCAGGCCGACCTCGACATCGAGCGTCGGCAAGTCAGTGCCGGGGTAGTTCACCAGAGCGAGGATGAGCCCGACGTCGCCGGCCGACAGGGTGAGCGCGGAAACCGTCGCCGCAGCGCCCTCTCCCTCCGCCTCGCCCGAGGGAAGACCACACCCTCCGAAAACAGCCACCGAGACCACCAGGAGAGCGCCTTCGAATCGTCGAGTCATGGCCGCAGGGGGAGGCAAGACGGATACCAGCCGCCTCGACCCGCAAGCCCCGAACACCAGGGCGGCCGGATTGGGTGAATGTTTCACGCGCGCAACATCAAGTTCGACACGCGCAACACGCGTTACCCGATATCGCGCGTCGGCCTCCTTTGTTCTTCTGGCGGCGGGCGAGAAGCCGGGAGGATGTATTCCGAGGTGAGACCACCGAGCCGCGCTCATTGGACTCGCCGTCGGGTTACGCCGATAATCGCGGGGCGAGGGGCCCGGGGGTCTCGTTTGGCTCCAATCAGCGCGAAAGCAACCCTGACCGGCCGCTGGCTTGGCCTCTTCATCGGCCAGGGGTTCGCCGCAGCTCCCGTCCTGTCTTGCCTGCTCCTTCTCGTTGCCGCCGAGAGGTCGGCCGAGGCTGCAATCCTGTACCGCGGCGTCGGGGCCGTCGGAGACGCCACCAGCGGCAACGTCACTCCGGGTCTGCCCTCGACCTGGCAACCGGACGACATTCACTTCGCCGCGATCGAGTCGTGGGACACCGGTGCGGTGACCATGCCCGCGGGCTGGACCCTGGTGAACACGGGGACCCACGTGTGCGGAGGGAACAACACCTGTCGTGCGACCCTCTACTGGCGGCGTGCGGTCGCCCTCGATGCCGCCCCTGTCGTCACCTATGGCGGAACCGGTACGAGCCCGATCACCGCATGGATTGTCGGGTTCTCCGGAGTCGTCACCGTGGGCTCGCCGTTCGACGGCACCCCCAGCTTCACCCAGTCGGCGGGGGAAACCACCACCGTCAACGCGGCGGCCATCACCACCACCACGGCAGACACCATGCTCGTGTTCATTGCCTTGATGTCGGACGACGGGCAGACCACCAGCAACATGCCGTCCGGCAGCTCGCCGTGGACGAAGGCGATGTGGAACCAGCAGGGCCACACGCCGGGACAGGACTATTCCGTCGCGACCTTCTACGGCGCGCGGGCCGCCACCGGAACGCAGCCGGCGCTCCAGCTCGCGATCGTACAGGCAGGCAGCTACGGCTCGCAGCTCGCGCTCAGGCCCGCAGGCGCCACCGACAAGCTGGCCTTCACCGTCGCTCCCACCAACACGACCGCCGGCGCCTCCATCACTCCGGGCGTACAGGTGACCGTGCAGGACGGGCTGGGCGCCACGGTGACGTCCTCCTCGGCCAGCATCACTCTCGGCATCGGCGCCAATCCGGGCGGCGGCACGCTCTCCGGGACGGTGACGCAGAGCGCCGTTGCTGGAGTGGCCAACTTTCCCGGCCTGTCCATCGACAAGGCTGGGACCGGTTACACCTTGGTGGCGACTTCCGCCGGCGTCACCAGCGCCACCAGCGGCACCTTCGACATCACCCCTGGCGCTGCCTCGAAGCTGGCCTTCACCGTCGCCCCCGCCAACACCACCGTCGGCGCCTCCATTGCCCCCGCCGTCCAGGTGACGGTGCAGGACGTCCTCGGCAACACCGTGACGTCCTCCACCGCCAGCATTGCCCTGGCCATTGGCACCAACCCCCCAGGCACCGGCACCCTCTCCGGCACCACCCCGAAGAGTGCCGTGGCCGGCGTCGCCACCTTCAACAACCTCTCCATAGACAAGACGGGTGCCGGCTACACCCTCGTGGCCTCCTCCGGCGCCCTCACCGGCGCCACCAGCGGCGGCTTCAACATTACGGCCGGCACCGCCACCCAACTCGCCTTCACCGTCTCTCCCTCCAACACCACCGCTGGCACCTCCATTGCCCCGGCCGTGCAGGTGACGGTGCAGGACGCCCTGGGCAACACGGTTACCTCTTCCGTCGCCAGCATTACCCTGGC
>JAHFDQ010000098.1 GCA_023248915.1 Archangiaceae bacterium
CGATGACCTGGACACTCGACGAGCTGGTGGCGAAGGCGGCCGAGCTGCTCTCCGTGTCGTCCGTCGAGCAGGGCTCGGGCAGGGTGCGAGAGACTCCCGACCGCCGCACGGCGCGCTACTACACGACCCTGGGGCTGCTCGACCGTCCGGCCGAATTTCGCGGCCGGGTGGGCCTGTTCGGGCCCCGCCACCTCTGGCAGCTCATGGCCGTCAAGCGGTTGCAGTCGCGGGGCGAACCGCTGAAGGCGATTCAGCAGCGGCTCTTGAACGCCAGCGACGCCGAGCTTCGCAGCCTGGCCGCCCCGCCTCCCGGGGCGCTGGCGGCGGACTTGGCCCGGGCGCCCGAGTCCCCTCGGGCGCGGTCGTACTGGCACGAGGCGCCGGCCGAACGCGCGCCCTCGGACTCGCCCCCGCCGGCCACGTTCACGGGCTTGGCGCTCGACGAGGCCGTCACCCTCACCCTCTCGGCCGCGCGCCGCGCGCTCGAGGGCGACGACCTCGAGGCCCTCAGGGCTGCCGCCGGTCCACTGCTGAAAGTACTCCGCGCCCGCCACCTGCTCTGACGCCCACCCCCGCCGTACACTGGAGGAGTCCCATGGAGACCGAGGTCGCAGCCGCAGGAGCGCTGGGGTGCGTGGAGACGCCGCGGGGGCGATTGCCGCTGGCCGCGGTCAGCGTGTCGGCGGACCTCTGGGGGCCATCGGCCCAGGTCACCGTGAGGCAGACCTTCGTCAACGCGTTCGACGCGCCCGTCGAGGCGGCCTTCGTCTTTCCGCTGCCGGACCGCGCCGCCGTGCAGAGCTGCGTGGCGACGCTGGGCGGCCGCGAAATCGAGGCGGTGCTTTTCGAGCGCGGCGAGGCGCGCGAGAAGTTCCAGGAAGCGGTGCAGCAGGGCCGCCGGGCCGCGCTGCTCGAAGAGGACCGCCCCGGCTGCTTCACCTCGACCGTCGGCAACCTGCAGCCGTCCGAGCAGGCGGTCATCGAATTGCGATACGCGCTCGAGCTTCCAATCGCCGAGGGCGAGGTGGCGTTCCGCTTTCCCCTCGTGCTCGCGCCGCGCTTCACCCCGGGGACGCCCCTGCCGGGCCCGAGCGTCGGGCTCGGCACCGTCGCCGACACCACGGCGACGCCCGACGCGTCGCGCGTCACTCCGCCCGTGCTGATTCCGGGGTCTCCCAACCCGGTGCAGCTGAGCCTGTCGTTGAGCCTCCACCACTCCGGCGTGGCGCCCGAGTCGCTCCGGAGCGCGCTGCACGCGGTCGCCACCGTCGTCGAGGCGCGGGTCACCCGCGTTCACCTGAAGCCGGCCGAGCGGATGGACCGCGACTTCATCCTCCGCTACCGGTTGCTGGAAAAGGGGTGCCGCACCCAGCTTCTCGTCTCGTGCGACGCGCAGGGCGAGGAGGGCACCTGGCAGCTCTGTTTCCTCCCACCGCAGCCCGCGGCGCCGCGGCCGCTCGACGTGGTCTTCTTGCTCGACCGGTCGGGCAGCATGGAAGGCTGGAAGCTCGAAACGGCCAGGAGCGCGCTCATCCGGTTGGTAAGCGAGCTCGGGCCTGCCGACCGATTCGCTCTCTTCGCGTTCGCCGAGACACTCACCACGCCATTGCCGGCGAAGCTCTGCGACGCGACGGCCGACCACCGCGCGCTGGCGGCGGGCTTTCTCTCGCAGGTGAGCGCGGAGGGCGGCACCGAGCTGGTGCGCGCGCTCGACCAGGCTGCTTCGCTTCGCTGGGGAGGCTACGAGGACCGGGACCAGGCAGTCGTTCTCGTCACCGATGGGCAGGTCACCAACGAGGACGAGGTGCTTCGGGTGGTGAGGAAGCTGAAGGGGGTGCGGGTGTGCGCCGTCGGCGTGGACCAGGCGGTGAACGACGGGTTCCTGCGGCGCCTCGCCGAGGTGACGGGCGGCACGGTCGAACTGGTCGAGTCGGAGGCCCGCTTCGCCGAGGCCCTCGGCCGCATCTCGCGCACGGGCCGCAGCCCCGCGCTCTCCGACGTCACGGTGGCCGCGGGAACGCTCGAGGTCGTCCCGTCGCAGACGGCGCCCGTCCGTCCCCAATCGGCGTATGCCGGCGACGTGCTGGTGCTGCGCGGGCGCTTCCGCGGCCCGGGCGCGGGCAACCTCGTCGTCAGCGGCCGCTCGGCCGATGGGACCGGGTACCGCGAGACCGTCGCCGCCATGCGGGCGGAGTCGCCCGCGCTGCCGGCGCTCTGGGCCCGGGCGAGCGTCCGTTCCCTCGAAGACCAGTACGCGCAGGGCGCCGGCCCGAAGGACGAGCTCGGCAAGGCCCTCGTGGCGACCTCGCTTCGCTTCGGCGTGCTCTGCCGCTTCACCGCCTTCTGCGCCGTGGACCGCGACACGAAGGTGGTGACCGGCGACCGCCGCGTGATTCAGCCCGTCGAGGCGCCCAAGGGGTGGGGGCTCGACTCGGCGTCGGGCCGCCGCTACTCGGGAGGCCAGGCCCTGTCGGGACGGAGCGCCAAGACTCAGGCCGGTATTCTCAGGGGCAAGTTCAACTACATGAGCCCCGAGCAGGTTAGCGGACTGCCGCTCGACCCGCGCAGCGAGGTATTCGTCCTCGGCACCTTCCTGTGGGAACTGCTCTCTGGCGAGAGACTGTTCTGGGGCGATAGCGACTTCGCGGTGATGGAAGCACTGCGCAAGGCCACGCTCCCCGACGTGCTGCCGCCGGGCATCGAACCCGCGTTCGAGCCTTTGCTGCGGCGCGCCCTCGCGCGCAAGCCGAATCGCCGCTATGCCAGCGGCGCGGACCTCGCCGATGCGCTCGAGTCGCTGGCGACGTCGAGCGCCTGCCCGCCCGCGCCCCACCTGTCCGACTTCGTCATCGACACCTGCCCCCGTCGGCTGGAAAAGGTGCAGCGGTTGGTCGCCCGGGCACTCGCGGAGACGCTCCCCGCCGACGGCAGTTGCGCGCTGGTGGTCCGCGTCGGCGTCGGTTCCGTGGCGGAGCACTGGCTCGCCGTGCGCGCGGGCCCCGATGGGACTTCCGAGCTGGCCTTCGTTCGCCGCCTGTTGCCGTTCGCTGCCCAGGACGACGAATTCGTTCGCGCGTTTCTCGACTCGGCCTACGCCGCACCGCACCCGAACCTTGTCCGTGTCCTCGGCGCAGGAGGGCGCGCGCTGCCCTTCGTCGCGCACGAGTTCGTGCAGGGCGTGGCGTTGGACGAGGTGCTGCAGGTCGCAAGGAAGGCCGGCACGCGGGTGCCGCCGCGCCTCGCCTTCGAGATCATCGCCACTGTCGGTCGCGCGCTCGCGATCGCCAACGACCTGCCCGACGACTCGGGTGCCATCATCGGCTCGTTGCATCGCGAGCTCGACCTGTCGTCGGTGATGGTTACCTTCGACGGCGTGGTGAAGGTGTGCGGCGTCTGCGCCCCGCGCGCGGGCCTCTACCGGCCGCAGCTCATCGCGCTGCGCGATGAGGGCACCGCGCGCGCACCGGTCGGGGTGCAGCCCTCGCCGCCTGGGCCCGCGGCGAAGCCGGACCGCGGCCTCGGCGGGAGGCTGCTCGACCTCTTGCGACCGAGCCGGCACGAGTTCTGGAAATAGGGTTGCCCAGGCTCACGCCGCCTGCACCCAGACGCGCCTGGCGGGCGGCACCCGCGAGCCGCGCACGTCGTCGAAGTCGAGCTCGCCACTGAAACACTGGGTGTTCGCCTAGAATTCTCCGCGCGGCGCGGCGCTGAACCCTCAGGGCACCGGCGCCAGCCGAAGCACCGGCTTGGCGCAGGTGTCGAACCACATGGGCTCGTACGTTCCGGTCACCGCCAGGCCCTTTGGGCCGGGCGTCGCCGTCACCACCTTGCAGGGGGCACGGTCGTTCGACGCCTGGTCGAACACTTCGCAGTCCCAGCTCGCCGCGGGGACCGCCTCGGGCACGGTGGCCTGCACGTAGCCCTCGAAGTAAACGACCTTCGCCGCCTCGGCGTCCTTCTCGCCGGTGGCGCCCTCGGCCAAGACGGGAATGAGCAGCCCGTCCTTCGGCGCCTTGAGGCCGGTCTTGTGCCCCTCGGCGGTCACGTTGCCGACCGTCTGGCCGCGCTTGACCGCTTCCTTCTCTTTAGCGGTCCAAGACACCGCGCCGGCTTCCGGTAGGTGCACCACGCCCATCGTCACCCGGCCCCGCCGCGCCGGTTTCACCTCGAGCCAGGTTCGCGCGCTCGCTCCTGCCGGCCCCGCGTCGGCCGCGGCCACGGCGACGGCTTCGGGCTTCGGTTCTGGCTTGGGCGACGCTTCGGGAACCGCGGCCGCCACCGCCTGGGTCGCGGCGTCGGCTCCGGCGCCCGCGTCCGTGCTCGCCTCGACCGCGGAGGCGTCAGCGGTCGATACCGCTCCGGTCGCTGGCGCGGGCGCAGGCGCAGGGACGGCCGGCTGCTCGACCGGACCGGCTGCCACAGGCGTCGGTGGCACCACGGCTGGCGGGGGAGGCGGCGCGGGTGCCGCCACCACCGGAGGCACGCCTGAAGGAGCCCGCACCGAGGCGAGCCTGACCGCGAAGACGACGCTGACGACGGCCACCAGCACTGCGGCGAGCCCAAAACCCATCAGCAGGTAATTTCTCGGGCGGGGGCGCGGGACCGGCACCGCGGCGTTCAGCTGCGAGTCGGGCAGCTGCGCGGCGGGCACCAGGACGGTGGGTGCGGCGCCCGTGCGGCGGCGCACCTCGTCGAGCATCTCGACGGCTTCGGGGTTCTCGGGGTCTTGCTCGAGAATGGCCTCGAAGTAGGCGACCGCCTCAGGGTACCGGCCCTGGCGGCTCATCCGCATGCCGCTCTGGAAGAGGGAGCGAATGCCTTCGTCCCACTTCTTGCGCGCGGGCCGCCCGCCTTCGCCCTCGGCCGGAGGCTGCGGCGCGGCGCCGGGCGCGGCGAGGAACCCGTAGCGGCCCAACTGGCGAAGAAACTGCTCGAGGCTGTCCGGGTTGGCCGGAATGCCCAGCCGCCCCGCCGCCTCGACGACGTCCGAGGTAGCCCTTCGCCCGTCGAGCATGCGCGCCAGCGACACCTCGAAGTCGTACAGCGCGAACGTCTTGCCGTTCGTCGGGTCGGTCACGTCGTACAGGCCGGACCCCTGGCGCCGGGCCAAGAGCAGGTCCACCCGGAACATCGGCAGCGGCGCGTTGGCGGCGGGCCCGGGAGGCACGTCGGGCGCGGTGACCGTTTGCTCTTCAATCTCAATCGGCAGGTTGAGGTCCTTCTTGGGCGCGGCCATCGCGCCTGCCGGAACCAGCAGCCCCAGGTTGGCGAGCTTCTTGAACACCGGCCGCAACATCGGGTCGTCCGGGTCGACGCCCTCGGCCGTCGCCCGCGCCAGCAACTGCAGCTCGACCGGGGTGAGCGGCAGTTCGTCGCCCGTTCGGACGTGCACGACGCACCCGCCCGAGGCGGTGCTCATGACGCGGTAACCTTCTCGGAGGACGAAGAGCGCCATCGGATGGCCGCGCGACGGCCGGTGGGCCGAGCGGGCGACCCGATGAATCTACCGCGAGTTGGGGAGGTGCGAAGCTTCTGTTCGCAGGTTGGGTGCTACAGCTCGCGCGACATCAGCAACCGCAGCTTGCCGCTCTTCTTCGACACCACGGTTGCGACGGTGGTGAAGCCCGCCTTGCGGTAGAAGCTGACCGCCGGAGAATTCGCCGGGTCTACCCGCAGGGCCACCGTCTTCCGGTGCATGTCCCGGGCCACCTGTATGCCGTGGTTCAACAGGAGCATCCCCACGCCCTTCCGGCGCAGCTCGGGCTTGACGACGATGTTCCTCATGTAGGCGGCGCCGGGAACGGGGCCGTCGCGCTCGACGGTGACGTAACCCACCAACTGGGTCTGCAGCTTGCCGACCTGGATGAACGGGCGAAGCTTGGTCAACGCCTGGAGGCTCTCTTCGGCGGACTCTCCCCGCCCCTTCCACGGTTCCGACCCGGCCCGGAGCCCCGCCACCGTCGACATGTCTTCGTCGGCGGGCAGGCTGAACTTGACGGCCGCGGTGAGGTCGTTCGGGAGCGGGGCCAGCTCGGGAACGGGCGGCGTCGTCTTTTCCGGTGTCTGATCCACCCGCTTCATCGTCATCGCCACTCCTGTGAAGGCCCCGGCACCTGAGTCCGAATCCTAACCGGATCGGCCCCGGCCGTGCACGCCGGAACGGGTCAGGGCTTCAAACGGCGGCCGGCCTCCTCTATATAGAGGGCCTTGCAACTCAACCACGCCCAACGCGAGCTGACCGTCAAGGTCGTGTATTACGGGCCCGGACTTTCCGGGAAGACCACCAATCTCCAGCTCATACACGCACGCACCCTGACCGAAGTGCGCGGCCGGCTCTTGACGGTCGAGACCCACGACGACCGCACCCTCTTCTTCGACCTCTTGCCGGTGTTCTTCAACACCGCGGCCGGCTTCAAGGTGAAGGTGAAGCTCTTCACCGTCCCGGGGCAGGTCATTCACAACGCCACGCGCCGCATCGTGCTGCAGGGCGCCGACGCGGTGGCGTTCATCGCCGACAGCCGGCGGTCGGCGGGGGCCGAGAACAACTCGTACTGGAAGAACCTGCACGAGAACATGCGCGAGAACGGGCTCGACCCGGCCCAGGTGCCGGTCGTCATCCAGTTCAACAAGCGCGACCTGCCCGACACCAAGGCCGACGCCGAGCTCGAAGAGAGCCGCAAGCGCGGCGCCGAACCCATCATCGGCGCGGTCGCCATTCGCGGCGAGGGCGTGCTCGAGACGCTGTACGAGGTGCTACGGGCCGCCTACAGGTCGATGGAAGCGCGCGCCCACCTGGCCAAGAACATCCAGCTCGGCGAGCAGGAATTCCTGTCGCAGGTGTTCGCCAACATCGACACCACCGGCACCCAGCTCGAGAAGGCCTACGGGCGAAAGGCCGGAGGGGCGGCGCGATGAGCGACGCGGCCGAACCCCTAAAGACCCAGTCCGGGCGGCGCGAGTCGGTGCTCCAGCGCCGGTTGAAGCTGGGCGAGATGCTCGACGTCCCGACCTTCACCGAGGTGGTGAAGAGCTTCGTCGAACTCTACAAGATCGGCATCAAGGTCTTCGACGAGCAGGGCGCGAAGCTGGCAGACCTGAAGATTGGCAACGGCGACTTCTGCGGCTACGTCTTCTCGTTTCCCGAAGGCCGGCGCCGCTGCACCGCCACCGTCGGCCGGGTGAAGGACGGGCCCATCGCCCCCTGCAAGGGCGCCTGCGACGCGGTGGCCCTCGACGAAGGGTCGCCCAAGGGAATGGTGGCGATGCCCTGCTTCACCGGGCTGCGCTACCTCATCATGCCCATCGTCTGGGAAGGAGACACCCTGGGGCGGGTGGTGTTCGGCCCGTGGCTGCCCGACGGGTTCGTCCAGCTGCCGGGTTCGCTGACCGAGGTGTCCGACAAGTTCGACGGCGCCCAGGCGCGCCTCTTGATGGAGAAGATTCGGCGGGCTCCCGAGGCCGCGGTGGTGCGGGTGATGCAGCACTTCGCCCAGCTGGTCGAGACGCTGGTGGCGGCGGGGCAGAAGACGTTTCTGACCTCGCAGATGCACATCGAGGCCACCCTAGAGACGAACCGCGAGCTCGAGGCGCAGAACGAGAAGCTCGCGGGTATGAATACCCGCTTGAAAGAGCTCGACCGCTTGAAGTCGAGCTTCCTGGCAACGGTCAGCCACGAGCTGCGCACGCCGCTGACCTCCATCATCGGCTACTCCGAGATGTTGGCCGAGGGGCTGGCGGGGCCGCTGAACCAGGAACAAATCGATTACGTGCGCACCATCATGGAGAAGGGCGAGACGCTGCTGAAGCTCATCTCGTCAATCCTCGACTTGAGCCAAATCGAGGCTGGCAAGGTGCGGTTGTCGTTTGAACCGCTCGACCTGACCGACCTGATTCAGTCGGCCTACACCTCGTTGAAGCCCCAGGCGACCAAGCGCGGAATTTCGCTCGAGGTGAAGCTGCCAGACGCCAAGCCGGGCCCCGTCACCGGAGATCGCGAACGGCTGCGCCAGGTGGTGGTGAACCTGTTGGCCAACGCGGTGAAGTTCACCCCCAAGGGCGGGACGGTGTCGGTCTTCCTGTCCGAGGTGGGGCACCAGCCCGAATTGTCGGCCGAGGGGTACCGCATCATCACCGAGGACACGGGGGTGGGAATTCCCCCCGACCAGTTCGAGAAGATTTTTCAGAGCTTCTACCAGGTGGACTCGAGCTCGACCCGCGAGTTCGGCGGGGCGGGGCTGGGGCTGGCCATCGTGAAGAGCTTCGTCGAGGGCCACGGCGGGCTGATGCGGGTGTCGTCCGAGATGGGGCGCGGGTCGCGCTTCACCGCCATTCTCCCGGTGACGCCGCCGTCGCCGCGCTCGGTGCAGATTGCCCCCCCGGTGGTGTCCGAGCCGCCATTGGACAGGTTCTAGCCTGGCGTCGGAATTCGACCTCATCCGCCGCTTCGTCCGGCGGTTTCCCCGGGCGCGGGTGCCGGTGGGGCCGGGCGACGACTGCGCGGTGCTGAACCCGCCCCGCGGCCAGGAGTGCGTGACCACCGACGCGGTCGTCGAGGGCGTGCACTTCACCCGGCCAGCCTTCTCGCTCGCGGACGTCGGCCACAAGGCGCTGGCGGTGAACCTGTCCGACCTGGCCGCGATGGGGGCGCGCCCCACCTGGTTCGTCTGCGCGGTGGGGCTGTCGCGCGGCGACGGGCCGCGGCAAGTCGAGCAGTTGGCGCAGGGCATGGCCGCGCTGGCCCGGGTGCACCGCATCGCGCTGGTGGGCGGCAACTTCACCCGCGCGCCGGGCCTTTCTGTCACCCTCACCGCCGCCGGCGCCGTGGCCCAGGGGCGGGCGCTGCTTCGGAACGGCGCGCGGCCCGGCGACCGCCTCTACGTGTCGGGCACCCTGGGCGAAGCGCGCCTCGGGGTGAGCCTGCTGCGCGCGCCGAGGCCGGGCGGCGGGCCGGCCATGCTCAGGCAGCGCCGGCCGACGCCCAAGGTTCGGCTCGGGCTCGTCGCCGCGCGCTTCGCCCACGCGGCCATCGACGTCTCGGACGGGCTGGCCCAGGACCTGGGGCACCTGTGCCGCGCGTCGAGAGCGGCGGCCCGGGTGGAGGTCGAGCGGTTGCCGGTGTCGCCGGCCCTCGTTCGCCTCGCCGGTGGGCGGGCGGCGGCGCTGAAATTGGCGCTCGCCGGCGGCGAGGACTACGAGCTGTGCCTGGCGGTGCCCGAAGCGCGGGCCGCCGCCTTCGAGCGCGCGTCGGCCCGCGCCGGCGAGCGCGTCACCTGCGTGGGTCGCTTCGGCCCCGGCCGACGCCCCGCCTTCGTCGACGGGCGGGGCCGGCCCTTCGCTCCGCCGGCCGGCTTCGACCACTTCGGGTAGAGTCCGCCCGCGCCCGCAAGTTGACCCGCGTTCGGCAGGCGCTTAGATGGAGTCCGTGCGCCACCCGCTTCACGAGCCCATCACCACCCTGACCAAGTCGCGGCGTGAACCGCTGCGGCGCCTGGTGGAGGAGGCCGAGGACCGGGGCTCGCAGATTTCGCTGCACCTGAAAATCTTCGCGGGCTACGTGGCGCTGGGGGCGGCCCTGGTGGCCACCATGATGTACACCGAGGCCTGGACGCCGGCCTTGCGCGTCTTGTGCGCCGCGGTGCTCACCGGCGTGCTGGCGGTAGTGCTGCCGACGCTGGTGGCGCGGCTGGCCCGGGTGAAGGTGCTGTCCAGGTCGGCGCTCGAAATCTCGCGCGGAGACCTGTCCAAGCCGGTCGCGTCGCAGGGCTCGTCCTTGCGCGACGACATCGACGAGCTGGCGATCGCCATCTCGAACATGCAGGAGAACCTGCGCGAGCTGGTGGGCCACATCCAGCACACCGCGCAGTCGGTGTCCGACTCTGCCAACGAGCTGCAGCGCAGCGCCGAAGGCGTCAACGGGTCGACCGAAGAGGTGGGTTCGTCGATGAAGAAGATTGCCGGAGGCGCCGAGGCGCAGTCGGCGATGGCGGGCCAGGCGTCGATGGCCATCACCAGCATGGCGGGGTCGATTCAGAAAACGGCCCACTCGGCCGAAGACGCGGCGCGGGCCTCGGCCGAGACGTCGCTGGCGGCCGAGCAGGGCTCGAAGGCGGCGCTGTTGGCCGGTGAGAAGGTGAAGAAGGTGTTCTCGCGCATCGAGACCGCCAGCCGGGAAGTCTTCGCCTTCGGCGAGAAGACCCAGGAAATTTCGAAAATCGTCGACGTCATCACCCAGGTGGCCCAGCAGACGAACCTGCTCGCGTTGAACGCCACCATCGAGGCGGCGCGCGCCGGCGAGTACGGCCGCGGCTTCGCCGTGGTGGCCGACGAGGTGCGCAAGCTGGCCGAAAGCTCGGGCCGCAGCGCCGAGCAGATCAGCAAGCTGGCCCGCGACATCTCGGGCCAGTCGGCGGCGGTGGTGACGGCGATGAAGGAAGGCATCGAGGAGTTGGCCGAGGGCCGCGAAGACCTGACCACCATCGTCCGCTCGATGGGGTCCATCACCGACACCGCGCGCAAGGGTGCCGACAAGGTGCACCTCATCTCGGACAGCGCCCGCGAGCAGCAGAAGGGGTCGGACGAGATGGTGAAAGCCATCGGCGAGATTTCGCAGGTGGCCAAGCAGAACGCGCAGTCCACCGAAGCCATCAACGTCGTCATCGAGGAACAGACCCAGGCCGTCTCGCGCATGACCTCGGCCGCCCAAGAGCTGACCAACCTGTCGGTCGAGCTGCAGAACGTGGTCCGGCGGTTCAAGCTGGGCTAGGCAGGCACCGGCCCGCGCCCTCACCATGCGGCACATCGTCTTCCGGCTCGACAGGGAACTCTTCGCGCTGCCGCTCTCGGCCATCCGCGAGGTGCTGGTGCCGCCGTGGCAGTGGACGCGGGTGCCGCGCGCTCCGCCTTCGGTGCGCGGGGTCATCAACCTCCGCGGCCGGGTGGTGACGGTGGTCGAGCTGCACCGGCTGGTGGGGGTGCCCGAGGTGGCCGAGCCGTGCGAGCGCATCGTGCTGCTCGACCGGGGCCGCCGAGACCTGGGCCTGTTGGTGACCGAGGTGGACGGCATCGAGTCCATCGAGAAGGTGTCGGCGGCGCCGGGCAAGCCAGATCGGGCGGTGCGCGGGGTGGCGCGGCTGCGGGGGCAGGCGGTGACCGTGCTCGACCCCGAGGGGGTCGACGGGGCGGTCGTGTCGTCGTTCGGGCGTTAGGCGGCGGTTGTGCTATGGCGGGTGGGCGAAAGTGCTAGTGTGGCGGCCGTTCACCCGGTCGTCCGGAGGCGAAGTTTCACATGGCCAAGCGGGTCCTTGTCGTCGACGACGCGATCTTCATGCGCAACATGATCAAGGACATCTTCGCCTCGGGCGGCTTCGACGTCGTGGGCGAGGCGGCCAACGGGCTCGAAGCGGTCGAACGGTACAAAGAGCTGAAGCCCGACCTGACGACGATGGACATCGTCATGCCGTTCAAGAGCGGCATCGAGGCCACCCGCGAGATTCTGAAGAACGACACCAACGCCGTGGTCATCATGTGCTCGGCGCTGGGTCAGGAATCGCTGGTGATGGAAGCCATCGAAGCCGGCGCGTCGGACTTCATCGTCAAGCCCTTCCGGGCCGAGGACGTGCTCTCGGTGGTGAAGAAGGTGCTCGGCGACTCCTAAAGGCGCCGTCCGGAAGTCGAAGGCCCTCGCCGCGAAGCCGAGGCGCGGGGCCGGGAGCGCGCGGACATGACCATCGACATGTCCAAGTACCTCGGCCTCTTCGTGACCGAGTGCACCGAGCACCTGGAAGCGCTGGGCCGCGAGCTGGTCCAGATAGAGAAGGGTGTCGCGGGGCCCGGCTTCACCGAGACGGTCGACTCGATGTTCCGGCACGCCCACTCGGTGAAGGGCATGTCGGCCTCGATGGGCTTCGAGGCGACCGCCACCCTGGCGCACCGGGTCGAGGACCTGGTCGACGCCGTCCGGTCCGACCCGAAATTGCTCGACCGCGAGCTGGTGGACCTGTTGCTCGGGGCGGTGGACCTGCTCTTGTCCAACGTGCGCGCCACCGGCGAGGGCAGGCCGCAGGACGACGCCCGGGGCCTGCTGGCGCAACTGGCGGAGAAGGTCTCGCGCCTCACCGGCGCCGCGCCGCCGCCGACGCGGGTGGCCCGGGCAGTGGTGAGGGCCGGAGTTCCGGAAGGCGCCCGCCCCGCGCCGGCCCCGGCGTCTCCATCCGCGCCGGCCGCCAGTGCGAACAGCGCCGCGCCCGACGGGCCCATGTCCCGCGGTACGTCCGGCCCGGCCGAAGTGCCCGCGGCCCGAGCATCGGCCGGCCTCGCCGGTGAGCCGGCGGCTCGAGCCCCCTCCGGTCTCGCCGCCACGCCCGCAACCCGAGGTCCGTCTGGTCCGGCCGACGCGCCTGCGGTCCGAGGTCCGTCCGGTCCGGCCGACGCGTCCGCGGCCCGAGGTCCGTTCGGTCCGGCCGACGCGCCTGCGGCCCGGGGGCCGTCCGATTCGGCCGACGTGCCCGCGACCCGAGCTTTCGCTGGTGCCGCCGCTTCGGAAGCGGCTCAGGCCGCGCCCGTCGCCGCGCCTCTGCCGTCTCCCGCGCCGCAGGCTCCCGCCTCGTCGCCGCCTCACCGCGCGGGCCCCGACACCGGGCTCGGCCTGCCTCCGCGGTTCGCGGTGCAGGTGAAGGTGGCGTCCACCTGCGCGGTGCCGGGTGTCCGCGCCTTCCTGGTTCACAAGCGCCTGACGGGCCTGGGCAACATCTTCCTCTTGCGCCCCCCGCTGGAAGACCTGAAGGCGGGCCGGCTGCCCGACGGGCTGATCTCGCTCGAGCTCGAGAGCGCTGCCGGCGAGACCGGAATCGTCTCGGCCCTGAAGAACGTCAGCGAGGTCGAGCTGCTCTCGGTGAAGCCGGTCACCGCCGCGGTGCCTCCGCCGCCCGCTCCGGTGGTCGAAGCGTTCAAGGTGGTCGGCCAGGAACCCGCCCGCACCGTGCGGGTGCGCACCGAGCTGCTCGACTACTTCCTCGACACCGCCGGCGAGCTCTTGCTGGCCACCGCGCGCATTCGCGAGGTGGCGAAGGGCTTCCCCGGGTACGCGCTGCACAAGGACGAGGCCGGTTCTCCGGCGCGCCACTTCGAAGAGGTCGTCGACCGGTTGCACGGCCTGGTGAAGGACTTGCACGACAAGGTGATGAAGGCGCGCATGACGCCCCTGTCGGTCATCACCGACCGGCTGCCGCGCGCGGCCCGCGACATCGCCCGCCGGCGCGAGCGCGACGTCGAGCTGGTGGTGACGGGCGCCGAAATCGAGCTCGACCGCGCCATCGTCGACGACATGGCCGACCCGCTGCTTCACATCTTGCGCAACTGCATCGACCACGGCCTCGAGTCGCCCGACGAGCGCACCTCGGCCGGCAAGCCCCCCCGGGGCCGGGTGCTGGTGTC
>JAHFDQ010000099.1 GCA_023248915.1 Archangiaceae bacterium
CACCGCGAAGAGCTGGTCGTCGTAGACGACGGGGAAGTGCGTGGCCTTCGCCTCGCCCGTCAGGCGGAAGGTCGGGCCCGAACGAATCGCCTCGGCCGTCGCGCGGAGCTCTCCGCCGCCGCTCTGGGCGACGAATTCCACCAGCCGGGCGCGGTCGCCCGTCGCCTCGAGCAGCAGGTGCACCTTCCGGTAGTCGCCGTAGCCGAGCAGCCCCACGCGGCCGTCGTTCCACTCGAAGGTGCCCTTGAAGTCGGGCACGTCGTAGCTGCCGCCCAGGGTGGCGTCGGCGCGCAGCTTGCCGCCCAGGGTGCGCACGGTGGGGTTCAGCCCCGAAAGGAAGGTCACGTCGAACTGGTGGGCCTTCACGTCGAGCTGGAACGGCGCCGTCCTTAGGGCCAAGCCCTTCCGCAGGGCGGCGAGCGACAAGTCGAGGGCGGCCCGGCCCTCGGCGGTGAAGCCGCCTCCGTCGGACGCGGCGAACTCGGCCGACCCGGTGGCCTTCTTGTCGGCGTAGTCGTAGGCGAGCCTCGCCTTGCCGAGCGGCGAGTCGCCCCAGTAGAGCTGGGTGGCGGTCGAGCGAAGCGTCAGCTTCGGCGCGTCGAGGGTGCCGGTGGCTTCGAAGTGCCCTTCCAGGGTGCCCATCAGCGTCTGGGCCTTGACGCCCTCGTCGCCGCCTTCCTCGAGCGGCTGCTCGGTGAAGCCGAGGGGCCCCAAGTCGGCGGTCAAGTGCAGGGCGGCCCTTCCGAGCGCGCCGGCCTGGACGGCGTCGGCGAGTGGCGCGCCCAGCCGGCCCACCGCGTGCACCAGCGGGCGGCTGGCGCGGGTGACGTCGGCGGTGGCGGTGAGGGCCGCCGGCCCGGCCACCACCTTCAGCGTCGCGTCGGTGGCGGGCAGGCTCGGCGCGGTGAAGCCGGACAGCGTGGCCAGGCAGTTGCCCTCGGGCCGGCGCACCGTCCCGGAGGCGGCGGCGCGCAGCCCGAGGGTGCCCGTCCACTCCACCGGCACCAATTCGGCCGTCGCCGCCCGGGCCAGGTCCAGCTTGCGGACCTCGAGCTCGGCGCCTCCGCGCGTGTCGAGCCATTCATCGGCGGTGGGAAACCGCTTCACCAGCCGCGACAGGGTGAGCGGGGTGTCGGCCGTCAGCGTCGCGTCGCCGCCCAGGGCCTCGACGTCGAGCCGCAGCCCCAACCGGCTCGCCGCGCCGCTCGCCACCTTCAGCCCGGCCCGCTTCGCTTCGAGCGGCGGCGCCCCCGCCCGGGCGTAGGACAGGCCGCGGCCCTCGAACGCGGCGTCGAGGCGCGGGTCTTCCGCTGTGCCTTCCACCTTCACCGTCCCCGTCACCAGGCCCGAGGCGGTCGGCTTCTGCTCGAGCCCCGCCAACAGCTCGGCCACCTGCACGCCGCCCAGCTTCACCGTCGCGCGCACCCGCTCGGCCCGCCCGGCCAACAGCGCGCTCACCGGGACGTCGAAGTCGCCGTCCATCGAGACCGCGCGCGAGGCGACGGTGAGGGTGCCGACCGCGCGGTCGTCGCGGTAGGTCGCCTCGAGGGTGGCCGCGACGCCCTTCAGCTTTCGCACCGCGCCATCGCCGAGCTTCAGCCGGGCCTCGCCCTCGGGCCGCGGCAGCTTGCCGTCCACCGCGACGTGGGCCGAGAGTTTGCCGGCCAGGCCCAGCCGTTCGGCCACCAGCGCCCTCGGCAGCATCGCCAGGTCGAGCGCCGTCGCCTCGAGGGACGCGCGCAGGCGCTCTCCCTTCTGCTCGGCCGAGACGGTCAGGCTCTGGGCACCGGACACGAGCGCCAGCGGGTCGACTACCGTGTCGCCGCCGGCCCAGCTCACCCGCGACGGGGCGCTCAACGCCCAGTGGGCTTCGGGGTACTCCACCGCCAGGGTCGACAGGTCGAGCGCCTCGCCGCCCGCGTCCAACGTCCCCGTCAACCGCACCAGGAGGTCGGCGAGCCCCTGGGTGGACAGCTCGGCCTCGAGGTGGCGCCCCCGGGTGGCCAGCTTCGCCGAGACGTCCCGGAAGGCGTTCTCGCCCACCCGCACCCGCTTCGCGGTCAGCTTCGCCTGGGCTTCGAGGGGCTTTCGCACGTTGGGGACTTCGGCGGTCAGCGCGCACCCGGCCACTTCGAGCCCGGTCAGCCGGAGCGAAGCGAGTGTTCCGTTCAGGGACACGCCCGGCTCGGCCGGGGGGCCTTCGAGCCGGAAGTCGAGTTTCCCCGAGCCCGAGACGAGCGGCGCCTCGCCCGGGGCGAAGGCGCCGAAGGTGGCTGCCAGCGCCGACAGGTCGGTCGCCTCGAGCGTGCCCGACAGGTGCACCGCCTCGGGGGTCCCCGAGCCGGTCCCGTCCACCTCGAGGCCGGGCAGGCTGGCGCGGAGCAGGGAGAGCTGAAACCGGCCGGAGTCGGCGTGCGCGGCGAGCCGCACCGGACCCACGGGACGGCCTCCGACGCGCGAAGCGGGGACGTCGAGCTTGATGTCTCCGGACAGGCCCGCGAGCGAGGTGCCTCCGCCGGAAGCGCTGAGCTCAAGCGCCAGGCTCGAGGCCGGCCCCTTCGCGTACAGCTTTGACAGGTCCACCCCGCTGGCGGAAACGCGCAGCCCCTCGGTGCGCCAGCGGATGACGTCGAACGAGCCCGAGGCTTCGAGCCGCGCCGAACCGGCTCCGGCGTCGAGGGCGAGCCGCAGCACGTTGCCCGCCTGCGTGAGCTCTCCCTTCGCCGTCACCGGTTCCTTCACCGTCCAGCCCGGCACCAGGGCCGCCGCTTCCGCGGGCGGGAGGAGGAGCGAGTCGACGTGCACTTCGGCCGCTTCGGTGCCCTGCTCGCTCGCGCGCGCCACCAGCCGGGCGCCGCCCAGGTCGAGCGACACCTGGCCTCCGAGCGCGTCACCCCGGCCCTCGAGAGTGGCGGTCACCTGCGCCGGCGCGTCGAAGGGCGCGCTCGCCCGGCCCGAAAGCTGGCCCTGCACGTCGAGCACGTTCCCCGCCGAGGCGTAGCGAACCCGGCCCGTGCCGGCCAACCCCTGCAGCGTGTAGCGGCGCTCGGCCTTCGCCGCCTTCCACCGGAAGTCGAGGTAGCCCTGCTCGAGGGCGATGCGCCCCAGGTCGAGCCGGAAGGTAGAGGGGCGTGCCGACGGCGGCGCGGGCGGGCCGGGCCGGGTGGCGACGGCGCGGGTGAGGTTCAGGCCGTGCTCGTCCTCTACCAGGTACAGCCTCGGGCGGAGCACCTTCACCGAGTCGAACTCCAGCCGCCCCCCCGCCAATTCCAGCAGCCGCGGCGCGGCCTCGAGCCGTTCAATCTGCGCCACCAGCTCGCCGTCCGGGTCGTACAGCCGCACGTCCTCGAAGACGAGGCCCAGGCCGTCGAGCTCGACGCGGCCCGCCTCGAGCCGGCCGCGCAGGGCGCCGTTCGTCGCGTCCTCGATGGCGTCCAGCACCCGCGCCTTGCCGGCGCCCGACGCGAGGTACCCCCGGCCCGCGGCGAGCGCGGCCACCCCGACCGCCGCCAGCGCCAGGGCGACCCGAAGCGCCCAGCGGCGAAACCGGTGCGGCTTGGGCGGGGGGCTCAGAAAGCCTCGCCGATGGAAAGGTGGAAGGCGCAGACGCCCTCGGGAGAACCCGCGTAGCCGGGCCTCGAGCTGCCCAGCCCGAAGCACTCGCCGGACGCGGGGTAGGCGACGGTGGCGTCGGCCGGCTGGTCGACCGGCAGCGGAGGGCCGAGCAAGAGGCGCCGCGCCAGGTCCACCCGGATGGGGCCGAAGGCGGTCAGGTAGCGGAAGCCGAAGCCGGCGGCCACGAAGAGGTTTCGCGAGTAGTAGGAAGCGCTGGTCAGGCTCAGCTCTTCCGCGGTGACGAAGCCCGAGTCGACGAAGAGCGCCAGAATCACGTCGTCGAACAGCCGCACCCGCACCTCGGCCGAAGCCTCGAACAGGCCGTTGCCGCCGATGGGCAGCGTCTCGCCGGGGACCGCGCCGTCGCCGTTGGGGACGGTCGAGGAAGCCACCGCCAGCATCGGGGACAGCCGCCGGGTGTTGAAGCCGCGCATGTCGCCGCCGCCCGAGAAGAAGCGCGAGACGATGGGGCTCGACCCGCTGCGGGTGAGCAGGGTGCCCAGCTTCAGCCGCGCGGCGAAGGTGGCACGGTCATTGGCGCCGATGCTGGCGTAGCCGCGCAGGTCGGGCTGCAGCTTCAGGTAGCTGAAGGCGCCTCCCAGGGGGCCGCCGCCCTCTTGCAGCGACAGCGCTCCGTAGTAGCCCCGGTGCGGTTCGGCGCGGTCGTCGCGGCGGTCGAGCTCGACCGTCTGTTCGAGGTAGGAAACGATGCAGGGAGACGGGCAGCCGAAGAGGACGTCCGGCGAGCGCCCGTTGAGCGGGGCCGGGCTCGACAGGAAGTAGAGGTCGAGGTTGTACGAGGGGAAGACCACGAAGTCGCGGCGGGGCCGCCACGGCACGCCGACGCGCAAGGCGCCGCCCCGGTAGTCGTATGCGGGCTCGATGCCGCTTTGCAGCTCGAGAGAACCCTGCAGGCTCAGGTCGGGCCGGAGGAAGCGCGGCTGCTCGAGCTCGTTCACCAGGTTGGCGATGACGTTCGAGTTGCTGCCGGGGGCGTTGCGCGCGGCCGAGAGCACGTCGGGCAGGAAGGCGTAGCCGACCTTGCCGCGCAGGGTGTAGCGGCGCAGGCCTCCGAAGAAGTTGCGGTCGGTGTACTCGCCGCTGACCCGGACTTCCTGGCGGGTCTGCTCGAGCCCGATGCCGACGCCGGTGCGGCGGGTGTGGAACGGCGCCTCGCGCACGTCCACCACCACCGGGACCGAGTGATCGCCGCGGTCGGGGGCGCCGCGGTTCACCTTCACCGCGGCGAACACGCCCATCTGGAAGACGCGCGACTGCGCCTCGGCCAGGGCCGTCTCGGTGTACCAGCGCCCGGGCACGATGACCTCCTTCACCTGCTCGATGATGCGGCTGGCGGGCACCTTGGCGTTGGGGTCGGTCGCGACGACGACCTTGCCGAACCGGTAGCGTTCTTTGGGCGACACCTCGAGCGACGCCAAAGCCCGGTGGCTGACGACGTCCACCTGCACCTCGCCCTGCACGGCCGCCTCGGCGTAGCCTTCCTCGCGCAGCCGCTGCAGGAGGAGCGCCTTCTCGTCTTCCCAGGCGGCTTCCTGGAACACCGCGCCCGAGGCCAGCGGCAACCCGGCGAGCACTCGGGCCCGCTGCTCGGCGGGCAGGGCCTCGATGCCCTTCAGCGCGACGGAGGACAGCCGCGTCGGGTCTCCTTCGACCACTGTCACCTGCAAGCGGACATGGCCGGGCGAGGCGGGGACGACGTCGTCCTTGTCGACCCGGGCCTGGTAGTACCCCCGCGCCTGGTAGAGCCGTTCGATGCGGCGCAGGTCGGCCTGCCAGGTGGTCGAGTCGAAGCGTTCGGTGCTGCCGATGAACGGCACGCCTTGAAAACTCGAGGCAGTGGTGAGGATTCGCTTCTTCAGCTCGGCCGGAGTGACTTGCCGCGCCCCCTCGATGGTCAGGTCGTCGACGATGGGGTTTTCGGGCCCGTCGCCGGGTACCGCGGCGGAAGGGGTGGCGCACCCGGGGCCCATCGCGAGCGCAAGGCAAAATGCCAAGGGCGCCAGCGCGCCGCGGTAGGACGGTCGGGCCACGGCTCCGTTGTAACCGATTCCCCTTCGGCGAACGGCGCGGAAAGTCGAATGCGTTGGGCCTGAACGACCGAGCCTGAACCAGCCCGTTCAGCTCGAGCGTAGGGCCGAAGGCCCGTAGTCGAGAGCCCCTCGACCACGGCTCGGGGTGACCGGAAGGTCGTCTACCGCTTCGCCGCGGCCGTGAGCCGTCCCAAGAGGTCGGCGGCGCGCAGCGTGTCTTCCCGGCGCAGCAACTCTTCGTTCGAGCAGTCGAGCCGAAAGGTCCAGTTCTCGTCGCCAATCGACCCCGGCAGGTTCACCCGGTCGAGGGTGCCGAGCACGTCCTGGAAGGGGATGATGCAGAAGTTGCTCGCCGACTGGAGCGCCGCGGCCAACAGCGCCTCGTGCAGGGCGGGGGTGAGCTCGACCGGCAGCGGCCGGAGCGGCAGAAGCTCGGGCACGGCCGCGGCCATCGCCTCGCGTTCCCAGGCGGCGGCGGTTTCCCACCACTCGTGCAGGGTGCTGGTGTCGTGGGTGCCGGTGGTGGCCAGCGAGACGGGTGGAAATTCGTGAGGGTCGCGGTACACGCCGTCGTCGCGTTCCCACCGCATCACCCGGTAGCCCGGCAGCCCCAGCTTGCCGAGCACGAGGCGCGCCCACTTGGGAATGACGCCCAGGTCCTCGGCGATGATGCCGGCGGTCGCCGAGAGCATTCGGAAGTGCTTCTCGCCGAGCGCCTGCTGCGCCGGTTCTTCGGCGGGGAGGAAGCGGCCCTTGGGCGCGGCCCTGTCGCGCACCCACTGGCGGAAGTAGCCGATGGCGTGGTCCACCCGGCGAATGTCGTAATAGGCCGCGCTCTTCTCGGCGCGGTACTTCAGCCAGGCGTAGCCCTCGCGGTCCATCGCCTCGAAGTCGAAGTAGGGCAGCCCCCAGTCCTGGCCGTCGGCCGAGAAGTCGTCGGGGGGCACTCCGAGCCGGGCGTCGCGGCGCAAGAGGTTTGGGTGGGCCCAGCAGTCGGCGCTGTCCGGGCTGACGATGAAGGGCTCGTCGCCGCAGAGCAAGATGCCCTTTTCGCGGGCCTTCTTGCGCACCTGCTGCCACTGGCGTTCGGCCACCCACTGCTGCCACACCTCGAAGAGGACGTCGTGCGAAAGGCGCGCCCGTTCGGCCTCGAGCGCCTCGGGTTCGCGGTCGCGCAACGGCGCGGGCCAGTCCCACCAGGGGCGGCGCGCCTGGCTCTTCGAGATGGCCGAGTACAGGGCGTAGGCGTCGACCCAGCCCGCCTGCTGGTGCTGCCAGTCGCGAAGCTCGGCGGCGCGGGCGTCGCCCGCCTTCCAGTGCAGCGCCTCGAAGCGGGAATAGGCCAGCCTGAGCGCCGAGCCCTTCAAGGCGAAGACCAGGTCGTACCGCACGCTGCGCGCCGCGCGGGCCTCGTCGAGCAGTCGGCGCTCGTCCGGGGACAGCGCGGCCACCCCGCCGGCCTCGGCCAGCTCGGGCAGCGCGAGGACGTCGATGAAGAGCGGGTTCAACCCGAAGGCGCTGCGGGTGGAGTAGGGGCTCGAGTCGCCGGGCGCGGTGGGCAAGAGCGGCAAGAGCATCAGCACCCGCTGCCGCGCGGCCACCAGCCAGTCGAATAGGCCGTCGACGGCCCCGAAGTCGCCGACGCCGAAGTCGGTGCGCGAGCGCAACGAGAACAGCGGCAGGAGGACTCCCGAGAGTCGGCCGGGGGGAAGCATCGACGGCCGGATTAGCACCCCCCGGCCAGCCTGCGAAGCGCGGCGAGGGAGATTAGAGTGCGTCGCCCGTGAAGCTGACGAGAGACTTCTTCGACCGGCCCGCGCTGGCGGTGGCGCGAGAGCTGCTGGGGAAGGTGTTGGTGGTCGAGGCGGCGGGCCGAAGGCGGGCGGGCCGCATCGTCGACTGCGAGGCCTACGTCGGCCAGCACGACCTGGCCTGCCACGCGTCGAAGGGGCGCACGCCGCGCACCGAGGTGATGTTCGGCCCGCCCGGGTTCGCCTACGTCTTCCTCGTCTACGGCATGCACCACTGTTTCAACGCCGTCACCGGCGCGCCCGGCCTGGCGGCGGCGGTGCTGGTGCGGGCGGTCGAACCGGTCGAGGGGCTGGAAGGCCGCGGGCGCAGCGACGGCCCGGGGAGAGTCTGCCGGGCGCTGGGCATCAACCGGTCGCACGACGGCGTCGACCTGTGCGGTGGGAGGGGGCCGTTCCTCGAGGACGGTCCCGGCATCGCCCGGCGGCGCGTCGAGCGGGGGCCGCGCATCGGCGTCGCCTACGCCGGCGCCTGGGCGAAGAGGCCGTACCGTTTCTGGGTGGCCGGCAGCCCCTTCGTCAGCGGCCAGTGACGAAGGTAGGGCTCAGTTGCAGAACCCGCCGGCGTCCCCGGGGTCTTCGGTCGCGCAGTCGCAGCTCGCGCTCGGGCAGTCCTTCAGCACGTTCGGGTCGGTCGAGCACAGGGAGTTCGCCGTGTCGATCGCCTTGGTGTCAATCGTGCTGCCGCAGTTCGTGAAGTGCCCGGTCTTGGCGTAGGTGCCGCCGTCCGACCGGGTGCAGGTCATGGCGCATTTGTAGAAGCGCGTCTCCTTGAGGCCCCCGCAGGCGGAGAGCGTGGCGAGCAAAGTCGCTGCGACGAACGCATTCTGGGTCATGCCTCCGAGCCTAACTTCGGGTGGCGCGGGCCTAGAGGAAAATCGCCGCGGCTTGGCCCGTGGTCCCCTTGACGGGAAGGGCGCTGGCTGGAAGGTTCGCGCGATGGAGTCGGGCGACCCCACGGCGGCCGAGGACCGCAACCTGCTCGAGAAGGCGCAGGCCGGCGACATGGCCGGCTTCGAGGCGCTGGTGGAACGGCACCGCGATCACGTCTACTCGCTGGCGCTGCGAATGACGCGGTCCGAGGCCGACGCCGCCGAGGTGACCCAGGAAACTTTCCTGTCCGCCTATCAGCACCTCGCCGAGTTCCGGGGCGAAGCGGCCTTCGGCTCGTGGGTGCACCGCATCGCCGCCAACCACTCGCTGATGCGCCTTCGGCACTCGCGGGTGGTGAAGAACGCCGAAGAGGAAATCAAGGGCCAGCCCGAGTTCAACGAAAGGGGCAGCCTGGCCGAGTACCCGGAATCCGACTGGAGCCGCCGGGCGGACGAGCGCGTGCTCGACTCCGAGCTGCGCCGCGCCATCCAGCAGGCTTCCGACGGGCTGCCCGAGTCCTACCGGCAGGTGTTTCTGCTCAAGGACCTGGACGACCTTTCGTACGAGGAAATCGCCGAAATCACGGGAGATTCAGTTCCCGCCATCAAGAGCCGCCTGCACCGGGCTCGCCTGGCGCTCAGGGACGCCATCGACAGGTTCTACAACGACGGTTGAAACCAGAAGGCCCGACGCGAATCTAAAGCGGTAGCCGTATTAGAATCGCTACGGTCGGCCCGGGGGCCGAGATGTTCACCTGCAAGGACTCCATCGACCAGTTACTCGAGTTCCTCGACGGCGAGATCTCCGCCGACGATGAAGAACACCTGCACGAACACCTGTCCGGCTGCCCTCCGTGCGTCTCGTTCTTGAAGACGTACCGCGCGACTCCGAACCTGGCGCGGCGCGCGCTGGGCGAGACGATGCCGGAAGACTTCGCCCGCTCGCTGACCGCCTTCCTCCGCGAACGGTGCAAGAAGAAGTAGCGGGTTGAATCTCAAGGACCTCGACCTCGCCGGCCTCACCCGGGCGGTCGCTCCCGCCGGCGGTTCGCCGACCGCCGTGCTGAAGCTGTTCGCCAGCGTCTTCGCCCACGGGGCTTCGTCGATGGCCGAGGTGCGCGAGGCGCCCCAGGTGCCCCGGGCGATGCGCGACCTCGTCCAGGCGCGGGGCCGGCTGCCGTCACTGACGGTCGTCGAGCGGCGGCGCGCGGAGGACGGCTTCGTGAAGTACCTGTTCGAGTCGCCGGCCGGCGGCCGCTTCGAGGCGGTGCGCATTCCGCTCTTCGACACCAAGCACGTCGTCTGCGTCTCGTCGCAGGTGGGCTGCGCCCTGGCCTGCGACTTCTGCCAGACCGGCAAGCTGGGCTTCCGGCGCAACCTGGCCGCGTGGGAGATGGTGGACCAGGTGCTGCGCATTCGCGCCGAGGCCGACCGCCCGGTGCGAGGCGTCGTCTTCATGGGCATGGGCGAGCCGCTGCTGAACTACGCGGCAACGCTGCGCGCCGCGAGAATTCTGTCGCACCCGGCGGGGCTCGCCATCTCGGCCAAGGCCATCACCCTGTCCACCGCGGGCTGGGTGCCGGCGATTCGAAGGTACGTGCGCGAAGAGCAGCCCTACCGCCTGGCGTTCTCCATCGTGTCGGCGATTCCCGAGAAGCGCGCGGCGCTGATGCCGGTCGAGCGCACCTACCCGCTGCCCAGGCTGGTTGCCGCGGTGGCCGAGTACGCGCGGCGGCGGCGCGAGCGGGCGATGCTCGCCTACGTGATGATTTCGGGAATGAATACCGGCCGCGAGGACGCCGAGGCGCTGGCGCGAGCGTTCGAAGGCGTGCCGGTGAAGGTCGACCTCATCGACGTGACCGACCCGACGGGACGATTCCAGCCGCCCGACGCCGCCGAACTGGCCGTGTTCCGCGACCACCTTCAAATTCTGAAGGCCCCGGTCGCCCGCCGGTACTCCGGAGGCAAGGAGATTGGCGCCGCCTGCGGGACGCTGGCCGCCACGCAGAGCGGAGGGACGGTTTGGTGAGTGCGCGCCGGCTCGGCGCATCCTGCTAGGGTCCGCGCGTGGCGAAGCGCAGGCGCAAGACGAAGGCGACGGTTGGCGAGTCCGTCGGCAAGGGCCTCGCCGTCGCCGGCCGATGGCTCGGGACCGCCGCGGCCGGAGCCGGGCGTTCCATCGCCTCGGCCTACCAGACCATCGACCCGGACCTTCGCCGTCACGTCGCGCAGATGCCGCTGGCGGGGATTTCGATGCTCGCCGCGCGCGAGCGGGCCGTCGAGCCGCTCGCGGACGACGGCTTTCCGCCAATCTTGATGGTCCACGGGCTGGGTGGGCACCGCGGCAACTTCATCGGAATGCAGGCGATGCTTCGGCTCTCGGGGCGTACGAGAACCTACGCGCTCGGCTTCCCAGCCGAGATGACGCTCGAAGCCCAGGCCGAGGCGGTGCGGCGCACCGTGCAGGAGATTCTCCGGGTGAATCGGCTGGGCAAGAAGGGGCGGGTCGACCTGGTGGCGCACAGCATGGGGGGCCTGGTGGCGCGGCTCGCCCTCGTCGAGAAGTCGACTCGTGCCCGGGTGCGAGTGCTGGTCACGCTCGGCACGCCGCACGCAGGCACCTTCGTCGCGCGCTTCGGTGCCTCCGCCCACATCCGCGAGCTGCGCCCCGGCTCGGAAACCCTGCGCACGCTCAAACGCCAGCTACCGTGGCGCCATCCGCCGCGGCTGGTCTGCCTGTGGAGCCCGAGCGACGTGTTTCTGCTGCCCCCGACCAGCGCCTGCGTGGAAGGCGCCGAGAACGTCGAGATGCCCGGCTTCACTCACTTAAGTTACTTGGTGCACCCGCGCGCCGCGAAGGCCGTGCTCGACGCGCTGGGCCCGGCTCCGGGCTAGAGCGGCGAATCGAGTGGGGAAACGACCGGATTAGACCACGTCAAATCCCCAATCGATTTTCCGGACTGCCAGAATGCGCCCTTCGCCGCTCCTCGGCCAGGCGGGCGAACGCCTCGGCGTCGGCCGGCGTCGCGAAGGCCCGCTTCGGCACGATGACGGCCGAGAACGCGGTGACGTACAGGAAGAGGTGTTCGCCGGCGTCCTCCACCCGCTCGACCGCGCGCCAGTGAGTGCGCACCTCGCGCACGTCCGTGCTCTCCGACAGCCACTCGGGCCCAGCGGACAGCCGGTGGGGCCCGAGCACGCCGGCGTTCTTGCCCGAGGCGTAGAGCCGCTCGGTGTACCGGCGCAGCATCTGCTCGAGGCGGCGCGGAAACATCGCCCACCAGCCGCCGAGGATGAGAAAGCCCATCAGCCAGAAGGGCAGCGGCGCCTTCGACAGCACCCCCAGCGAGCACAACAGCGCCCCGAGGAGAAAGGTCAGCGCGAACCGCACCGAGCGGCGAGACCGCAGCGACTGGGGCGAGGTCCGGGCGTAGTGCAGGTTGAAGGCGTGGATGTCGTCGAGCGTGACGTGGTAGGCGAGCTCGACGGTGTCCGACGGACCGGGCGCGGGCGGCACGCGGCCGACCCTACCCCGAAGCCCCCCGTCCGGGCCTATGTTCGGCGGGATGGTTGAACAGTTCGACACCTGGGCGCGCGAGCTAGGGCCGTATGGGGTCCTCGCGTTCGCGCTCGCGGCGTTCGTCGAGTACGTCTTCCCGCCCTTTCCGGGCGACACGGTGACGTTGCTCGCCGGCATCTACGCAGTTCGGGGCGAACGGTCGTGGGTGGGGGTGTTCCTCGCGGTGACGGCCGGGAGCGTGCTCGGCGCGGCAGTCAACTACGCTTTCGGCCGGCTGATTGCCTCACGCGTCGAGCACCAGCCCGACGGGAAGCTATTCTTCGGCCTGTCGCACGCGCGCATCCACCGGGCCCAGGCCACGATGCGCGCGAAGGGCATCGCGGTCATCCTCGTCAACCGCTTCCTGCCGGCGGTGCGAAGCCTGGTCTTCGTGGCCGCGGGAGCGTCCCGCATGCCGGCGCGGACGGTGCTCGGGTACGGCGCGGTGTCGGCCATGGCCTGGAATGTGCTCATCCTCGGAGCGGGGCTGGCGGTGGGGGGCAGCGCCGAACGCCTGACGGCGCTGTTCGAGCAGTACCGCCGGGCGTTCCTGGGGCTGGCGGCGCTGGCGCTGCTCGCGTGGTTGGCGGTGCGGCTCTTCAAGCGGCGCGCGGCGAGGGCGGCGGAGAAGTGACTCGGCCGCTGACCTTCACCCTGCTGGCGGCGCTCTCGTGCGGTTGCCGCTGCAACGACTCGGGCGTCGGCGGGGTCGAGGCCGGCTTCCGGGTGGACGTCGCCTCGGTCGACTTCGGGCGCGCGCTCGAGGGGACGCAGGTCGAGCGACACGTGACGCTCTTCACCACCGGGAGGGCCGCGCTCACCGTCGACGCCGAGGCCGACCTGCCGTTTCGCGTCAATTCCTCCGTCGAGCTGCCCGGCGGCTCGCAGGTAGACCTGGCCGTCACCTTCACCGCCGCCGACGGGAAGTCGGACGGTACGCTGCGCCTGGTTGGAAGCGGCAGCGGCGTGTCTGTCGGGCTCACGGGCGAAGGGGTGCGCCCGCTCGACTGCCGCCCCTCGGCTCAGTGCCGCCGGGCCCAGTTCGACTTGTCCTCGAACGCTTGCGTCGAGGAAGTCTCGGCCGACGGTGACCCCTGCACCCCCGTCTCCGACTGCCTGGAGAACGGCCAGTGCCGCTCGGGCGAGTGCCTCGGTTCGCCGCGCTCGTGCGACGACAAGAATCGCTGCACCGACGACGCCTGCGCCGAAGGGCTGGGGTGCGTGCACACCGCCACCGCCTGTCCCTTGCCCACCCACGCCTGCCGGGTGCCGACCTGCGACCCGGAGTCCGGCTGTGGCGAGGCGTTGTCAGCCGACGGCACTCCCTGCGGCTCGATGGACTGCGTCACCGCCTACCTCTGCCTGGTGGGCGAGTGCCGCCAGGTGGACACCCCGGAAGGCTTCGTTTGCCTGCCCCGGACGGCGTGCCAGGGCGAGGGCCATTGCACCGCGCACCGCTGTGAACGGCCCGACCCGACCGACCTCGCTCCGGAGTGGCAGGCGCCGCTCGACGACGGCCCGGCGC
>JAHFDQ010000464.1 GCA_023248915.1 Archangiaceae bacterium
TGGCCCAGGCCCCCCAGCGCCTCGGCCGAGTCGCGCAGCCGTGCGAACTTCGGGTCTGCGTCAGCGAAGGCCGCCGTCGAGAGGGCTGCGATTGAAATTGTAACTAGCCGTTTCAATTGAATGTTCTCCGAACGAGTACCTGCCTGATGTAGCCACAGGTAGATATTTTGACTACATCATCCCACCTTGTACGCTTACAGCTCAATCGACTGGGAGGCACTACGAGCTCGAGCGACCGCCGTCAGAACCTGCGCTTCGACAAGGTGTTTACCGTGTACCTGACCACGACGGAAGGGATGACCCGCGGCGTGGGGCGAAACATCAGCGCCAGCGGACTCTTCGTCGAGACGCGCGAACCCATTCCGCTGGGCGGGCGCCTGAAAATCACCTTCTCGGGCGAGGACGGCACCGAGATGACCTGCCTGTGCGAGGTCCGTTATCAGGTGGCGCTCTCGTACGGGCAGAAGGACGGCCGCGAGGGCTTCAGCCGCGGCATGGGGTTGCGCATCGTCGCGTATGAGACCCAGGAAGATCACCCGCTCCTCCTGGTGTCGAGGGAGCGGGTGATGCACTAGTCGCGCGCTACTGCGAGAAGCCTTCGAGCAGGTAGTGCGCTTCGATGCGGCGCAAGGCGAGGATCATCGCGGCGGCCCGCGGTTCGACCGGCTTTTCGATGCAGTACCGGCGGCTGTCGTGCATGTCTGTCTTGCGGGGCGTGTTCCGGGCAATGTCGCGGATGATGCGGTAGTTGCGCTTGATCGCGTACTCGAGCTTCTTGTTGACCTCGGCCTCGGTCCACGCCTCCATGCGCTTGTTCTGAATCCACTCGTAGTAGCTGACCGTCACGCCTCCGGCGTTCGCGATGATGTCGGGGATGAGGTCGATGTTGCGGCGGACGAGCACCCGATCGGCTTCAGGAGTGGTCGGGCCGTTGGCGCCTTCGGCGATCAGCTTCACCTTCAGCTTCTCGGCGATGTCGCCCGTAATCTCGCCGCCCAGGGCCGCGGGGATGGCGATGTCGGCCGGCACTTCCCAGAGGGCGCTCTTCTCGATCTTCTGCGCTCCGGGGAAGCCCGCCACCGACCGCTTCAAGTTCTTCGGGTTGTCGTAGACGTAGGCCGTCAGCGCCGCCACGTCGATGCCGTCGCCGTTGAAGATGGTGCCGTCGGCGTCGTTCACCGCCAAGAGCCGACCGCCCATGCCGCATAGAATCTCGGCCGCGTTCGAACCCACGTTGCCGAAGCCCTGGAGGATGAACGTCTTGCCCTTCAGCGTCTCGCCCTTGTCGGCGTAGTAGTCCTCGATGCAGTAGGCGACGCCCTGGCCGGTGGCCTTCACCCGGCCTTCCGAGCCGCCGATGCGAACGTCCTTGCCGGTCACGACGCCGCGCACGTTGTGCCGTTCGCGCTCGCCGTCCATGAACTGGCGCAGCATCAGCGCCATGATTTCCCCGTTAGTGCCGACGTCCGGCGCGGGGATGTCGATGTTCGGGCCGACGAGGTTCTTCAGCTTGTACATGAAGCGCAAGGTGATGGCCTGCAGCTCTTCCCGGCCGTACTGGCGCGGGTCGAGCTGGATGCCGCCCTTGCCGCCGCCGAAGGGAATCTCGGCGATGGCCGTCTTCCAGGTCATCTCGGCGGCCAGCGCCTTGAACAGGTCGAGGGAAACTTCCCGGTGGTAGCGGATGCCTCCCTTGTACGGCCCGCGCGCCTGGTTGTGCTGCACGCGGTAGGCCTTGAAGCGCTGGTTCTCACCGGGGACGAGCTGGTACACGCCGCCGCTCGGCAGCCGCAGGTGGCCGCCGCGGATGGCGACGTCCGACCCGAGCAGCGCCCGGCCGTTCAAGATGATCTGCCCGTCGGTCAGAAGCTCGAGCCCGCCCGGGTCGCGCACCTGGGTCACCGCCAGGTCGGAGAACGCCTTCGCCTTCTCGGGGGCCAGGGGGACGAGCCGGTCCTTCAGCTTCACGGTCACGTAGAAGATGTGCTCGTAGTCCGGCTCCTCGAGCTCCAGGCGGACGCGCTTGTCCAGGCCGATGAGGTCGGCGGCGCGGTGGAAAATCTCCATCGCGTCGGTGTAGACGGTGCGCTTGGCGGTCGGGGCCGGAGCCCGCATGAAGTTCTCTTCCTGAGTCGGCATGGTGGTCCTCGTCCAGGGGGAAGAAGCGGGCGGACCTTACATTTCGGGTAATGGAGGGTCAACGCTGGCGCGGCCTGATCTCCGTTCAGAATCAGATGCTTACAGTCTTCATTAGGCGGTCTTCGGCGCGGCAAAAGGGAGCGGAAAGCCTGAGTTCTTTGCCCGCCTTCGCCGGCTGTGGTACCACGCGCGGCCTTTCGCGGAGGGTAGTTGCCGACGTAGCTCAGTTGGTAGAGCAACTGATTCGTAATCAGTAGGTCCCCGGTTCAAATCCGGGCGTCGGCTTGATTCCCCCTTGCGCGTGGCGGGCGAGGCTTCAGATCCTTATCGAGAGCGTCGGAGGAAGATCGATGGGTCAGCCAGGCAAGCACGATCGGGTGGACGACGCGGCGCTGAAGAGCATCACCCGGGCGCCGTTCCCCGGGTCGCGCAAGGTGTACCTGGCGGGCGCGCGGTACCCCGAGCTGCGGGTGCCCCTGCGCGAGATTCGGCAGACGCCTACCCAACACGCGTCGGGGGCGATGGCGCCGAACCCGCCTGTGACGGTCTACGACACCAGCGGGCCGTTCACTGATCCCGAGGTGGCGGTCGACCTGCGCCGGGGCCTCGCTCCCTTGCGCGCCGCCTGGGTGCGGGGGCGCGGCGACGTGGAAGAGCTGCCCGGCATCAGCTCGGAGTACGGCCGCGCGAGGACGGCCGACCGTTCGCTCGACGGGCTGCGCTTTCACGGGCCGGGCCGGCCGCTGCGCGCCAGGGCCGGCGCCAATGTCACGCAGCTTCATTACGCGCGCCGGGGCGAAGTCACCCCCGAGATGGAGTTCGTGGCGATTCGCGAGAACCAGCGCCTCGACGCGGCGCTGGCGGGCCAGCACCCCGGGCAGGCCTGGGGAGCGGCGATTCCCTCGAAGATCACTCCGGAGTGGGTGCGCGACGAGATCGCCCGGGGCAGGGCCATCATCCCCGCCAACATCAACCACCCCGAGCTCGAGCCGATGATCATCGGCCGCAACTTCCTGGTGAAGATCAACGCCAACATCGGCAACTCGGCCGTCACCTCTTCGATCGAGGAAGAGGTCGAGAAGATGGTGTGGGCGATTCGCTGGGGCGCCGACGCCGTGATGGACCTGTCGACCGGCAGGAACATCCACGAGACCCGCGAGTGGATTCTGCGAAATAGCCCGGTGCCCATCGGCACGGTGCCGATCTACCAGGCGCTCGAGAAGGTCGGCGGCCGCGCGGAAGATCTCACGTGGGATCTTTTCCGGGACACCCTGGTCGAACAGGCCGAGCAGGGAGTGGACTACTTCACCATTCACGCCGGCGTCTTATTGCGCTACGTGCCGATGACCGCCCGGCGTCTGACCGGCATCGTGTCGCGCGGCGGGGCGATCATGGCCAAGTGGTGCCTCGCCCACCACCGCGAGAGCTTCCTCTACACGCACTTCGAAGAGATCTGCGAGATCATGAAGGCGTACGACGTGTCGTTCAGCCTGGGCGACGGCCTGCGCCCCGGCTCGATCGCCGACGCCAATGACGAAGCGCAGTTCGCCGAGCTGGCGACGCTGGGAGAGCTGACCCAGGTGGCGTGGAAGCACGACGTCCAGACGATCATCGAGGGGCCGGGCCACGTGCCCATGCACCTGATTCATGAGAACATGACGCGGCAGCTGGCCGACTGCCGGGAAGCGCCGTTCTACACGCTGGGGCCCCTCACCACCGACATCGCGCCGGGGTATGACCATTTCACCAGCGCGCTCGGCGCCGCGATGATCGGTTGGTACGGCTGCGCGATGCTCTGCTACGTCACGCCGAAGGAACACCTGGGGCTGCCCGACCGCGACGACGTGAAGGAAGGCGTGATCACCTACAAGATCGCCGCCCACGCCGCCGACCTGGCGAAGGGCCACCCCGGCGCCCAGGCGCGCGACAACGCGATGTCCAAGGCCCGCTTCGAGTTCCGCTGGGAAGACCAGTTCAACCTGGGGCTCGACCCCGAGCGGGCTCGCGCCTTCCATGACAAGACGCTGCCGGCCGAGGCCGCCAAGGTGGCGCACTTCTGCTCGATGTGCGGCCCGCACTTCTGCTCGATGAAGATCACCGAGGAAGTGCGCGCGTACGCAGAAGAGACCGGCGTCCAGGTCGACCGCGCGCTCGAGAAGGGGCTGGCCGACAAGTCTGCCGAGTTCCGCACCGCGGGCGGCGAGGTGTACGTGGCCCCGAGGCCTCCCGAGGACCGACGCCAGGGCTGAGGCGGGGGCGGGGCGGGGCGCTCGAATGCCCCTCGACGGGCTCGGGGTGAACGGAAGTCCGTTCGGCCCGGGGGGCTGGTCGAGCGGAAGTCCCAGTTCCGTTCGGCCCGAGCGGAGTCGAGGGCTCGCCTCGGGAGAGCTACCCGCCCCGCGTGTGCATCTCGAGGTGCGGGTCTCTCTCGAGGGCGGAAGCGCCCACCAACGCGCCCCGCTCGTGCAGCGCCAGCCGCTCTTCGGCTCCGCGGTCGGTGCGCGCTTTCCAGTGGCCGGCGATCAGCTCGGCCAGCGCGGGCACCTTGGTTCCCGCCCGTAGCGGGCCCTTCAGATCGGTCCCCGTGCCGGCGTAGAGGCAGCGGTACCACATGCCGTCGGCGGTCAGCCGGCTGCGATCGCACGAGCTGCAGAACGGCGCCGTCGTCGAGGCGATGATGCCGAAGACGGTGCCGTCGGTGAGCCGGAAGCGCTCGGCGGGCGCGCTGCTCTTCTCGACGACCGGGGCGATCGACCCGTAGGCGCGCGAGAGCCGGGCCAGCATCTCGCCCCTCGAGAGGACCTGCTCGGGCGACCATCGGGTGGCTCCGCCCACGTCCATGTACTCGATGAAGCGCACCTCGGCGCCCACCTCTCGCCCGAAAGCGAGCAGGTCGAGCAGCTCGTCGTCGTTGGTGCCCTTCAACATCACCGCGTCGAG
>JAHFDQ010000100.1 GCA_023248915.1 Archangiaceae bacterium
CAAGTCCCTGGAAGTGAAGTCGAAGAGGAACGGGTACGCGCTCGAGCGCGACGCGGCGAAGAGCTGGCGACTGACTCGACCCTTCGCGTCGGCCGCCGACGCCACCTCGCTGGCCTCGATGCTCTCGAGCCTGAAGTCCGAGCGGGCGCTGGCCTTCCCGGCCGATGGCGCCGAGGCGCGCCAGGCGCTGGGGCTCGAAGTGCCCGTCACCGACGCCACCTTCACCTTCGTCTCGGGCGAGAAGGTGCGGGTGCGCTTCGGTTCGCCGGGCGCGGACGGGGGCGACAAGGCCTACGCCCTGCGCGAGGGCCCCGGGGTCACCGCGCTCCTCGCCGAGGTGTCCACGGCCGCGGTCACCCAGCTCGACAAGAACCCCGACGACTTGAAGGACCGGTCGGTGCTGTCCTTCAAGCGCGAGGACGTCAGCCGGCTGACCTTCCACCCCACCGAAGGCGCCGATCTCGTGGTGCAGAAGAAGGCTCCACCCGCGGACGGCGGCGGTGGCGAGGAATGGGAAGTCCGCGCTCCCGAGCAAGGCCCGGCGAAGAAGTGGAAGCTGTCGTCGGTGCTGTGGCTGTTGGCCTCGCTCAGGGCGGCGCAGTTCGACGAAGAGAGCCCGAAGGACTGGGCGAGGTACGGCATCGACGCCAAGTCGCGGCAGGTGGCGCTCGCCGGAGCGGACGGCGCCGAGTTGGCCCGGCTGGTGGTGGGCAAGGACGTGCCGGGCAAGGCGGGCATGCTGTACGCGCGAGGCTCGAAGCCGCAGTTGCTCGAGCTCGACGGGTCGAGGCTCGCCGACTTGCCGCAGGCGCTCTCCGACGTGCTCGACCGGCCTGCTCCGGTGGCGGTCGATGGGGGCGGAAGGCCGTAGCCCTACTTCAGGCCGAGCTTCGTCTCGACGGTCGCCACCCGCGTGTCCAGCCCGCGCCAGTGCGCACCGGTGTTTTCGATGATCTTGTCGAGCCTCGCGTTGAATTCGCTTCGAAAGGCGCCCAGCTCCTCCCGCACCAAGCGGAGCTCGTCAAGCACCTGCTGCTCGAACGACGTATTGCCGTTGCCTCTGGCCATCGCGATTCCTTCCTCATTCTAGCTCGACTACCAGGCCGCTCCGAAAGCCCTGGGCTCGAGGCCCCGCGCCCCGAAGGCCGCGCCCCATTGTGTGGGTGTGTAGGCATTGGCGATTCCCGGGTACTTGCGGGCCAGGTCGGTGGCGCGTCCGGAATCGACGGCGCCCGCGGGCGTCGCGGCGAGCTCGGCCTCGAACGCCGCCCGGGCGTTGCCGGGCACTCCCTTGCCCAGCACCGTGGTGAGGAAGAACTTGAACTCCGGGCCATGCGCCCCGAGCTCGACGTTCCAGTTCCTCCGCCCGGCCAGCACGTCGTCGATAGCGGTCAGCTTCGGCTTCCACAGGTAGTCGGGCAGCTCGTCGGTCGTCCTCGCCGGAAGCCCCGCCACCCGCTTCAGCTTCACGTCGTCGGCCATGTAGGCGGTCAGCATCTTCCCGTTGGCGTCGGCGACCGCGTAGAGGTTCCAGGTCTTCGACGACTGAGTCGAAGGTCCCTCGTGGTCGTCGCTGGCCTCGACGCCGTAGCGACCGACGATGGTGACCCGCTTCACCGCGGCACCGCCGGCGGCGCCGTCGGCCTTCGCCAGGTCAAGGACGGCCCGAGCGGCGCTTCCCGCCACGGTCCGGGTCGTCAATTCCGAGCTGACGAACGGCTGGTTCCACACCTGCCGCTCGCCGCCGTGCTTTTGGTCGTTGTAGACGTCGCCGATGACGCCCCCGCCGTTGTTCATCATGAACTGGGTGGTGCCCTTTACGAGGTCGGCGGCCGAGAGGTTCTCCTTGAAGAGCTGGCTGGGACCGGCGATCGAGATCTCGTCGGCGACGGCCATCATCCAGTTGCCCAGGTCGGCGCGCGACAGCCACTGTCCCCCCACCCAGAGGCCGCGCTGGCCCTCGGGGCCGTCCACGTCGACGAGCTGGTCAATCCGCTTTGACAGCGAGGACCAGGTCCAAGCGTGGCACTTGCCCCACCAGAACTCGGCCTGGTCGTCGAAGAAGTTCTTCGAGTTGGCCATCTTCTCGAAGCCGTCGACCCGCGCGCCGTAGACGGCGGCGGCGGCGTCCAGCGCGGTGCCCGGGCTCTGTTCGCGGACCTTGGCCAGCGCGTCGGGGGACACGGCGTTCGAGTCCGGTGCCGTCGAGCCGTGCTTGAACCGGAGCGGGCCCGTCTTGGTCGAGTCGTACGAGCGAGTGTAGGGCACGACTCCCGATTCGCCCTTCACCGTCCCGTCCGGGCCCAGAAGAACCGTGTCGTCCGAGAAGGTGGCGGGGTTGCGGCCTTCGACCGAGCGAACCACGTCCGGGACCGGAGCCGGCGCGGGCGGCGGCGCTTCGCCGGTGGCCAGGAAGCGCTCGAGGGTGACGCCCGCCGCGGCGTCCAACCTGTCCCGATTCCGGGACACCAAGGCTCGCAGCTCGGCCTTCTCCTCGGTCGACACCGCGCCGTAGTCGGCCGTCGACCCGACCAGCGCCGCGGCCTCTTCTTCCGAGATTCTCCCGTCGTTGCCGACGAATACCCGTTCCAGACTTCGAAGCGCACTGACCGTCACGGCAGCCTCCCTTGAGATGGTGGCTAGCCGTTAGCAAACCCGATGCCGACCCATTTCCTAGAGCGACACCAGCTTCAGGCTCTTGTAGTCGGACCGGCCGAGCTTCCGGCGTTCGGCCTCGGCGATGGCACCGACGTCCGCCGGAGCCAGGCCGAGCAGCGACGCTCCGAACGCGTCCAGCGCCACCTCGTCGACGCCTGCGGCCACCAGGTTCACCCGCTTCACGTCGTCTAGGCTGCCCCCGGTCGGGCCGTTGGCGACCAGAATCCGCGTGCAGTCGAGCACGGTGAGGGTCGGCTTCACCATCGCCGCCAGGTCGACGATCGACCGGTGGAGGTCCTGGTGCAGGCGCACCCGGTGACCCCCGAGCACGCCGTACCAATTCTTCATTGCCATCGTCGCCGCCGACATGCCGTGATGCTTCACCAGCGGGACGTTGATGACCTTGTCCGCCTCGACGAACGGCCAGAGCACCTTGGCCACGCGCAGCACCTCGCCCTCGACCAGCACCTCGCGGAAGGCCGTCTCGTCTGGCAGCACCACCTTCGCCCCGACCGCCCCGACCGCCTTCAGAATTCCCGAGCGCTCGAAGCACCGCTCGGCGCTGTTCACCGGGTTGTCCGTCACCCACACCTTGGACGCCCCGGCGGCCAGCGCCAGGCGCGCCACCTGGGCGACGACCTCGGGGTTGGTGTTGGCGGCCTGTTCGGGCAGCCGATTCCAGCCGACGTTCGGCTTCACCACCACCCGGTCGCCCGGCCGGACGAAGGCCGCCATTCCGCCCAGCGCCTCAATGACGCGCCGGGTGTTGTCGGCCGCGTCGGCGCCGTGCGCGATGGCCATCTCGGCCGCGCCCGCGGCTCGCTCGACCCGGTGGCTCTTCAGGGGGGGCAAGGCCTTGGGCGCGGGCGGGGCCCGGTCGTACAGCCACGCGCCGAGGCCAATCGTCCCGGCGGCCACCGACAGCGTCGTCCCGACCTTCAGCGCTTCGCGGCGGGTGAAGGGGCGCTTCGGCTCGGGCGGAGCCGCGACCTTCTTCATCGAATCTTCCCCGCGATCGCCCGGGCGACGACCGGCAGGGCGGCCTCGGCCTTGGCGTCGAACGCGGTCAGCTTCACGTAGTAGCGCCCCTCTTGGAACACGAACGCCATCGGCCCCTTCACGCCGCGCTCGAAGTCCGGCGCGGGCTGCGCCGTCGGGGAACGTTCTTTCTGGAAGATGGACTCGGCGCCCGAAGGCGTCGCCATGTCGTAGACGTCGCAGGTGAGCTCGTTGCCCTCGGCCGTCGCCAGCTCGGCGGCGGCGAGCTTTCGGAACTTGCGCTCGAGGTACATGGGCGCGGCGCCGTCGATGTAGTTGAACAGCCCCTGCGCGTCGTAGAGGGTGGGTTCACCCTTCAGCTTGCAGCCCCCCAGCGGCTCGCGGAGGAGCGCCTTCAGCGCGGCGTCCCCTTCGGCTTCGGACGGCGGCGCCGGGCGCGCGGCGACGATCCGCTCGGGCGGTGGCGGGCGGTGGCCGACCCACACCATCCACCCGATCAGCGCGACCGGCACGACGACGAGAACCGCGAAGAACGAGATGCGCACGTGGGCCGAGGGTATTCGGGCCCCCCTGCCCGGGCAAGCGGCCGGCGCATCTCGGGGCTTGCTTCCGGGGCGCGCGCGGAGACAATCGCCGCCTTTGGAGGTAGCCCATGAAGCGCCTGCTCGCCCTCGCCGCCGCCCTTTCCGCCCTCGGCTGCGGCCCCGCCAACAAGCCGCCGCCCGCCATCGAGTCCTTCTTCCCGGCCGACAACGAGGTCGCCGGCTGGGCCGAGGACGCCTCGGTGGGCAAGCCCGGCGTCGAGGTCGCGACGACGGCCAAGGCCGCCACCGACCTGGTGGACGGCGCCGCCGACCCCTTCGTGTCGCAGGGCATGGTGGGCTTCGCCTGGCAGACCTACGTCAAGGGCACCTACCAGCTCGACCTGCGCGTGTGGCAGTTCGCCAGCGCCCCGGCTGGCGCCGACGCCTTCACCTGGCTGTTCGCCAACGCCAGCCTCTACAAGGCCAACACCTGGACGGACGTCGCCGTCGGGACTTCCGGCAAGGTGTCCGACACCGGCAGCGGCTGGTGGCTGAGCGCGAACAAGGGCGCCTACATCATCGAGGCGAAGGTGAAGCCGAAGGACTCGACCTCGCGCGCGGACGTGGAGACCGTCACCGCCGCGGTCGCGGGAAAAATGCCCTAGCGGTCAGGCGCGCGAAACGCCGGCGGGCACCTTCGTCGGCAGCCCGGGCGTCGTCTGGGGCGCGCTGGTCGAATCGAAGCGCGGCAGGCGGATGAGAAAGGTGGCTCCCTTCCCCGGGCTGCTCTCGACGCGAATCTCGCCGCGGTGCTGCGCGATGATGCTGTTCGAGACCGACAGTCCCAGCCCCGTGCCCTTGCCCGATGGCTTGGTGGTGAAGAAGGGCTTGAACAGCTTCTGCCGCACCTCTTCGGTCATGCCCTGGCCGCTGTCGGCCACGCGAATCAGCACGCCCCCGTCGGATTGAGCCTCGGTCGCGACCCGGAGCACCTTCTCGGCCGCCCCTTCCATCGCCTGGCCCGCGTTCATCATCAGGTTGATAAGCACCTGCCTCAACTGGTTGCCGTTGCCGACGATCTGGGGCAGCCCCTCGGCGAGCAGCGTCTCGACCTTTACCCCGCCGATGCTCAACTGGTGCGCGACCAGCCGGAGCGCGCCCTTCACCACCGCGTTCGGGTCGAGCAGCGCGAATTCGACGCGCTGCGGCCGGGCGAACTCGAGCAGGTTCTGGAGAATGCCGTTGGCCCGTTCGGCGTTCGACTCGATGAGCTCGAAGCATTCCTGCGCTTCCTTCATCGAGGCGGCGCCGCGCCCGACCTGGGCGAAGCCGACGATTCCCACCATCGGGTTCTTGACCTCGTGCGCCAGGCCCGCGGACAGCTCGCCCAAGGCCGACAGCTTCTCAGACTGGATGAGCTGCGCGTTCTTCTCGTGCAGCTGCGCCTCGCGCTCGGAAAGCTCGCGGCTCATCTTGTTGAAGGCCGTCGCCAGCGAGCCGATCTCGTTGCCGCTGGTGACCGGCACCGCGATGCCGAACTCGCCCTGTGAGATGCGCGCCATCGTCCCCTCGAGGCTGCGCAAGGGCGCGGTCAGGCGGCGCGAGAAGTAGATGGACACCAAGAGCGCCACCGAGATGACTCCCAGCGCGAAGTAGGCCGACCGGCGCGAGAGCTGCTTCGGCGCGCGCAGGGCCTCTTCCTTCGGCACCTCGATGACCACCGCCAGGCGGCCGGTCTTCACCCGGGCGAAGGCGCCGATGAGGTCGGCTCCGCCCGTCTGGAACTCGCGGGCCCCCCGGGGCACCTTGGCCTCGAGCGCGTCTTTCACCACTGGAATCGTGCTGACGTCGGCGTGCGAGATGACCCGCGCCGGGTCGGGGTCGACCAACACGGTGCCGCGCGCGTCGACCAGGTAGGCGCGGTACAGGGCGGTGGTGCCGAAGATGCGTAAGACGCGGTCGGGGCGAAGGTCGGCGATCACCACCATGCGCCCGTCGTCGCTGGCCGCGGCCACGCGCAAGAGCGCCAGGTCGGGCGCGAGGCTGGCGTTCTGGACCAGCACCTTCTCGGTGGCGACCTGTTCGATGGGCACCGGTGTCTGCTGGCGCGCGTCTTCCAGGTCCTTCTCGGCGAGGTTGAGCGAACCCAGGCGGTCGGGGTCGGTGTAGGCGAAGGCGCGCGCGAAGGCGCCCGAGGCGTCTCTCCGCCAGATCTCCAGCGCGAGCACGTCGGCGTCGGTCGAGAACAGCGCCCGCGCGTGCTGCACCGTGCCTTCTTGCTCGCGGGCCTCGGCGCCGAAGTACCGCAGCTTCTCGGCCAGGCCCGTCATTCCGATGTCCACCTGGTCGGACAGGCTGCCGGCGAGCACAGAGTTGAGATCATAGATGCTCGCCATGCGGTCGCGGGTGACCAGGCGCGCCGCCCAGAAGACGTACACCCCCATCGCCACCGCCAAGAGCGCGGCGACCAGGGCGACGATCTGGAAGCGGATCGAAATCTTCATCTAGTACGGCGATTCCCAGGCCCCGAGGTCGGACGTGGGGCCGTCGAACTGGCCGTTCCTCGGCCCGTTGACGTCCAGGCCTCCGTCGGTGCCCACGTTGACCGCGGGGCTCGCGGGCGCGAGCCGGAAATCCCCGACCGCCGCACCCAGGAAAAGCGGAGTTGTCAGCACCGCCGCGGCGCCGACCCCGCCCGGGGTGATGGGCCCGGACGTGTTTCCGAAGAACAGGTTGTGGTCCTCGTTGATCGAGCCGGAGTTCTGGCGCCGAACTCCGAAGCCGCCGTTACCCGCGAAGATGTTGTCCTGCACCAGCGGAGTTCCCGCCGAGTTGGCTGCCTGAAGGCCGTCGGTGCCGTTTGAGGCAAAGGTGTTGTGCAGCACCTTGGGCGACGGATTCGTCAGGGTCGTGTAGAGCCCCAGCGTCGAGTTGCCGTAGATGAAGTTCTGCGTCACCGACGCCGTGTCCCCACCGTTCGGCACCCTGATGCCGGTCAGATTTCCGTGCACCCGGTTTCCGGTCACCGAAACGTTCGGCCCGGTCACCTTCACGCCGTCACCGGCGAAGCCCGACACGTCGTTGCGCGGACCAAAGACGGCAGCGTTTCCGGTAACGATCGCCCCGTCGATGTTCCGGGCGCCCAATCCCAGCGAGCATTCGGCCACCCGGTCGGTGGCTCCCTTCACTTGAAGCAGAGGCCCTCCGCACCCACCCAGGGCAATCCCCAGCAGCCACTGGCCGGCGGCGTTCAGGGTGAGGCAGTTCGGAGTTCCCGGCACCGCGCTGAAGTCGACCACCACGCCGGGGCTTCCCACGATGGCGGTCCCAGACACATTCACGGACGGAAGCGCGGTCGTGGGGGCGATCGTCATCGGGCCGGCAAAGCGAATGGTGCGAGCGATTCCGGTCGAGGTGGCGAAGGCGATCGCCTCGCGCAGCGACAAGCCGGTCCCGCCCGCGTCCGCTGGACTGGCTAGTGGCGTGGATTCGTCGAGGGCGGTCGTCACCACCACGTCTTGCAGGGGGCTGGCCACCGAAACGAAACGCTCGGCGAACATGGACAGCCCACCCGTGTCGAGCACCTCGACCACCGCCTCGAAGAAGCCGGCGTCGGGGTAGACATGCGTCGCGGTGAGCAGCCCGAAGGCAGTGTCCCACGCCCCGTCGCCTTCGAAGTCGAAGCGCGCCTGAAGCTCGGCGGTCATGTTCTCGACGTCGTCCGAGCAGATGGCAGAAAACGACACCGGCACTCCGACGGGGCCGGCGTTCGGCGTGACCACCAGGCAGGCCCGGGGAGCCGTGTTCACCGCGCAGACGGGAGCGCCCCGGCAGACACCCGCCTGGCAGGTGTCGGGCGAAGAGCAGATGTTGTGGTCGTCGCACCCGGGGGAACCCGCTGTCGGGGTGGCCACGCACACGCCCGCGTCCGGGTCGCAGACGTTGTCGTTACAGACCACCGTCGGGCACGAGACCACGGACGTCGGCTGGCCGCACGCGCCGCCGTGGCAGGCCTCTCCCAGGGTGCAGGCGTTCATGTCGTCGCACGACTTGCCGTCGGCGTAGGCGGACGGGCACGTTCCGCCGTCCGGGTCGCAAGTCCCTCCGGGGTGGCAGACATCGGCCGGGCAGGTCACCAACGAGGTCGGGCTTCCGCAGAGGCCGGCGTGGCAGGCCTCTCCCACCGTGCAGCCGTCGCTGTCGTCGCAGAGGGTGCCATCGGCCAGCGCCGCGGGACACAGCCCGGTCGCCGGGTTACAGCTTCCAGCCGGGTGGCAGGCGTCGGGGACGCACGTCGTCACCGTCGTGGGGGCCCCGCATTGACCGACGTTGCAGGTCTCTCCCGCGGTACAACCGTCGCCGTCGTCGCACGCGGCACCGTCCGCGAGCGCCGCGGGACAGAGCCCGGTCGCCGGGTCGCAGCTTCCGGCGGGGTGGCAGGCGTCGGGGACGCACGTAGTCACCGTCGCCGGAGCTCCGCAGAGACCGGCGTGGCAAGCTTCACCCTGGGTGCAGAGGTCGAGATCGTCGCAGGGCAGGTCCTCGGGCTGCGGCGCCCAGGCGTCCTGCGCCGTCGGCGGGTCGCATTGCAGGCAGGCGTTGGCCGGGTTGGCCGCTCCGGCCACGAAGCAGCCCCCATCGACGACACAGAAGACTCCCGTCCAGTCGGGGCAACCTACTGCCTCGACCGAGTAGGCGTCGGCCAGCCGCGCCTCGCGGCCCCGCGGGTCGACCAGCAACAGGCCGTACTTCCCTGCCGCGAGGTGCGCCGGCACCACCGCCGTCACGGTGCGCGCGTCCACCAACGTCACCTCGCCCAGCGACACGGACTCCCCCCCTGCTTCGAGGAAGGCCTGAAAGGTGGCGTCGGCGGTCGATGCGGTCGGCCGGTCGAGGTCGGCATGTACGTTGGCGGCGAAGCCGGTCCCGACGAGCGTGACGGACACCGGTTCGAGGAAGCCGCCCGCCGGCGGTTCGACGCGATCGACGACGGGCGCGGGCCCCGAGCTTCGCGCGCACCCGAGGGCGAGGGCGAACAGGAACGCAGTCGGTAGTGCCCGCCTCACAGGTTCACCTGGTAGCCGAGGGTGAAGCTGACCGCCCCGGTGCGCACCTGCACGAGCCTGGTGGAAAGCGCGCCCAGTGAAAAGCCCAGCTCGGCCGACGCCCGGCCTGGGCCGAGCGCACGGCTCGCGCCCAACAGCCCCACGACTCCGAGCACCGGCGCGGTCTCGTACGCGGCGTCCACCGTCGCGCTGGTGAAGCTCAGGCACGGGCCGGCGCCGGCGTAGGCGGCGAAGGCCGGGAAGGGCTGCTCGTACTCGGCCGTCACCGACACCGGCACCACCGTGGCCCTCACCTGCACAGGCTGGGGCGCCCCGGAGACGTTCAGTACCCTGGCGGACCCAAGGTAGCTCGCGCGCGCCGACACCAAGAGGTGGTTGTCGAAGAGGGGCGTCCGATAGGTGAGGTCGGCCGAGAGCGTCGGCGAGGACAGCCCGCCGAAGTTGCTGGCCCAGCCCAGGCGCGCCCCGGCGCCCAGGCGGCTCGCAGCGTCGTGGAGCGCGACGGTCGCCGACACGCGAAAGTCGCGGTCGACGATCACGAGAGGGTCTTCGCGAGAGCTGGGGAGGCGGGCCGGAACCACGTACCGCGCAGAATAGCCGTCCGCGTCCTCGGAGAGTGAGCTCACCGTCCCGGACGTCGCGGTGGCGGTCGGCGCCGCCCCCCGCACCGGGCGGCCCTTCGCGTCGAACAGGCGCACTCTCACGCGCATGCCGCTCTTGCCGTCGGCCGCGAGCGAAGCGCGCTCGAGCTCGACCTCTCCCCGCGCGGACGGAGGCGTGCCGGCGAACAGGGCGACGGGCAGGCTCCACTCGCCCGGGCCGCCCAGGGCGTCGAGCGCCCGGGCCCTCAAGGTGTGGTCGCCTTCGGCCAGCGGCCCGAGCGCGGCGGCCTTCGATTCGTACGGAACCGGCGCCGCCCCGTCCAGCTCGACCTGGACTGACACCGCCTCGGGCGGCGACTCGAGCTTCACCTCGACGCGCGCGCCGGCCGGGACGACGGCGTCGGCCACCGGAGCCAGGACTCGCGGCGCGCCCAGCGGGGGAGCCACCTGGACCGAGAAGCGCCGGACTTCGGACGGCGGGGAGGCCCGGCCCGCGGCGTCGAAGGCGGTCACCCGCAGCGAGTGCGTCCCCACCTCGAGGCCCGACGCCTGCCAGCCCGGCTGAGCCACCTCGCCCGCGACGGCGCCGGCGGTGAACCCGGCGTCGGCGGCGAGCTCGACCTTGTAGCGCGTCGCTCCGGCCACCGCCGCCCACGCGACGGAAACGTCGGCCGGGGCCTGCCGCACCCGGACCGCCTGGTTCTCCGCGGGCGAAGTCAGCGCCGGCGCCGCCAGCGACACTTCGAGAGTGGCCGGTTCGCTCCAGCGGCCCGCCGCGCCCTTCGCGTCGACTACCGCCACCCGCCAGGAAAACGTCCCGGTGCCGGGGGGCGCCCACTCCAGGCGCGGACGGGTGGCCTCGAGGCGCGCGAGGGCAGCGCCCGCCTTGCCCACCTCGACCTGGTAGCCACGGGCAAGAGCATTCGCCGACCACTCGAGAACGAGCTTGGGCGGAGGCGCCGCCCAAACGGCGCGCTCGACGGCCCGCGCCAGCCGGGGGGCCGCCAGCACCACCTGAATCGACCGGGGCTCGCCGGGGGCGGTGTCGCGCCCGCCCAGGTCGGTGCCCCGGGCCCGAAGCCAGTAGGTGCCGGGGTCGGGCATCGCCAGCTTCAGCGCCGGCGTCGGGGACTGGCCCTTGGCGACGACGGACGCGAAGGCCGCGTCGGTCGCCAGCTCGGCGGCGTAGGTTTTCAGGACCGCCGACGCCTCGAAGGACACCTCGAACTCGGCCGGGCCTTCCCCCGCGGCCACCGTGCCGTTCACCGCCGGCGCCTTGAGGCCGGGCGCCGCCACCGACGGAGCGATCGTCTGGGGAGCGCTCCACTGGCCGCGCCGGTCTTCGGCGTCGATGGAACGGACCCGCCAGTAGCAGGTGACGGTCGGCAGCTCGTTCCACCGGTAGCCGGGCAGGTCGAGCGTCTGATCGAGCAGCGGCGCCTTGAAGTCGGCGTCCTTCGAGATCTGTAGCTGGTAGTGCACCGCCCCCGGCACGGGCTTCCAGCGGAGCGCGACCCGCGCGGACTGGCCGACGGCGGCGGCCGAGAGCAGGCAGACCGCGAGCGCGGCGCTATTTCGGCTCGGGAGCAGGTTCGACCTCGATCTCGGGGTTCAACAGCTCGGGCGCTCCGGGGAGCGCCTTGTGAATCAGGCGAAAAGCCGTGGTCCGCGAGTAGGGAGACTCTCCACGTTCGGCGTCGGACACGCGCACCCGCCAATAGTAGTCGGCCTCGGGCAACTCGCGGTTCATCGCGAGGCGGGGCTGGGCGGCCGTGCCCGTGAAGGCGGGGTGCTGGAACTGCGGGTCGGTCGCCACCTCGAGCTGGTACGCGGCGGCTCCGGCGACTTCCGTCCAGGCGAACGGCAGCAGGTTGCCGCCCACCACCCAGACGATCTCTTGCGGCTGCGGCGACAGCGGCGCCGGCGGCAGGTCTTCGATGAAGGTGAACCGGCGCGCCTCGGACAGGGCCGCCCCCGAGCCGTCGGCCAGGCGCCACCAGTAGATGCCCGCGCTGGCCGCGTCGAAGCGGGCCTCGACCCCCGCCGCGGCGGCGTCGCGCACCCGGAAGCCGAAGCCCCGGTCGCGCGCGACCTGCACGTTCGCTTGTGCCGGCAGGTCGCCCGTCCACCTGAGCGCCAGCGGCCCCGGCTTGCCCTGGAAAAACAGCCGCTGGTTGCGCGAGGGTTCGTCCAGCTGGACGCTGAGCGTGGGCAGCAGGGCGACCTGACCGTCAGGGCCCATGTCGCGGGCCTGGTGGGAGGCGAGGACTTCCTTCCCGTGCGCCGCGGCGACCGACGCCTGGCCGGAGTAGACCTCGACCCGGGCCGACAAGCCGCGCAGGTCGACGCGGGCCTCGGTGTTGCCTGCGAGCGCGGTCCGCCCGCCGCCGGTCGCGATCTCCAACCCACCGGCCTTGGTCGCCCCCGACACGCTGCCCTTCTTCAGCTCGACGTGGGGCCGGGCCGCCGCCGGGGCCTCGAGCACCACCAGCGAGTTCTCGTCGATGTCGAGGCGCGAACCGTCGCCGAACGTCACCTGCGCCTCGACCCCGGGCGGCACGAAGACCGAGTCGCGGTCTCGCACGACGGCGCCGCGCGACAGGTCGTCCCACGAGAGCGAGCCCACCGGCCGGCGCCGCACCCCGGCGCTGGCGAAGCTGACCCTGGCGATGGCCTCGGACTCTTCGCCGCCGCGGGGCCCCGGCGCGTGGGCCGAGAGCAGGAGCGCGATCGACAGCGCCGCCCCGGCCAGGCCCAACAGCGACAGCAGCCCGTCGCCGTACCCGGCCGCCGCCTTGTCGTTGAAACCCTGGCTCACCTATCAGGCTCCTCGGGCTGGGCGGTCCGGCGGCGCCCGGTCTCAGCGTTTCGGCGCGGTCCCGGCACGGGCGGCGGCGATGGCGCCGTCGGCGGCCTCGAGGATCGAAAGAATTCCGAACGGCTTGGTCACGTAGGCAAAGACCCCCAGGTCACGCGACCCGGACTCGGTCTCGGGCGTCGGAAAGCCGGTGATGACGATGGCCTGGATGTTCGGGTGCTTCAGGCGGGCGTGCCGCAAGAGCTCGAGCCCGTCGATGCCGGGCAGGTTCTTGTCGGTGATGATGAGATCATACGGGTCGCGCGCGAAGGCCTCGAGGCCCTGTTCCCCGTTCTCGACCAGGGTGACCGTGTGGCCGGCGCGCCCCAGCACGCGCTCGAGTAGCAGCCGGGCGGACTGTTCGTCGTCGATCACCAGGACGCGACCTGGATGCTTGGCCTGGGTCTGCACCGGACTGCCCCTTTCGCGGTGGAGAAGCCTACCAAAATCGGGGAAGTCCGTTTTCACAATGTGCGCGCTACAGTGCGCCCGTGCCCGATCGCCTTGTTCTAACTCGGAGAACTCTGCTGGTCGTGGGGGCCGGGGCCCTCGGGGCCTGCCGCCGGAAGACCGAGCTGGTGGTGTTCTGCGCGTCGAGCCTCACCCGAGCCTTCGGCGACCTGGCCGACGCCCTGAAGGCCGATCACCCGGGGTTGGAGGTGCGAATAGAGCCTTCGGGCTCGCAGGTGG
>JAHFDQ010000465.1:0-4202 GCA_023248915.1 Archangiaceae bacterium
GGCGCCAGCGATCCGGCGCTCTTCGGCAACGCCTCGGGAATCGCGTCGTACCCGTTGATTCGAGCGACTTCCTCGATCAGGTCCTCCTCGCGGTCCACGTCCACCCGCGCCGTCGGCACCCGGTACCGCCCTTCCCCCGCCTGCTCGGCTTCGCAGGCAAAGCCCAGCGACTCGAGAATGCGCCGCGACTCGGCCGCCGCCACGTTGAGCCCCAGCACCGCGCCCACCCGCGCGTACCGCAACGCCACGCGCTTCGGTTCGAGCTTTTTCGGGTAGGCGTCCACCCTGCCCGCCAGCACCGTGCCGCCCGACAGCTCGGCGATCAGCGCCGCCGCCCGGTCGAGCGCCGCCGGCACCGCCTCGACGTCGGCGCCGCGCTCGAACCGGTGCGACGACTCGGTGTGCAGCCCGTGGCGCCGCGACGACTTCCGCACCGTCGCCGGCTGGAAGTTGGCCGCCTCGAGCAGCACCCTTCGGGTGGTGGCCGTGACTTCGCTGTCCGCGCCCCCCATCACCCCCGCCAGCACCTGGGGCTTGTCGCGGTCGCAGATGAGCAGGTCGTCCGGGTCGAGCAGGCGTTCCTTCCCGTCAAGGGTGGTCAGCTTCTCGCCCAGGCGCGCGCAGCGCACGACGATCTCGTGCCCGCCCACCCGGTCGAGGTCGAACCCGTGCAGCGGCTGCCCCGTCTCGAGCAGCACGTAGTTGGTGACGTCGACGACGTTGTTGATCGGCCGGACGCCGCAGGCCTTCAGCCGCTCGACCAGCCACCTCGGCGACGGCCCCACCGTCACCCCCTCGACGACGCGCGCCCCGTAGCGCGGGCACCGCACCGGGTCCTCGATGCGAACCTTCACCCGGTCCGACGCCGGAGCGCCCTCCTCGCCCAGCTTCGGCGCCGGCAGCCTCAATTCTTCTCGCGTCAGCGCCGCCACCTCGCGCGCCACTCCCAGGTGCGAGAGCGCGTCGGGCCGGTTCGGCGTCACGTTCACCTCGAGCACCGTGTCGTCGATGCCGAGCGCCTTCGCCACCGGCTCGCCCACCTTCGCGGCCGGGTCGAGAATGAGAAGCCCCGCCGCGTCTTCCGACAGGCCCAGCTCGCGCGCCGAGCACAGCATTCCGAAGCTGTCCACGCCCCTCAGCGCCGAGTGCCGAATCTCGGTGCCGTTGGGAAGCTGGGTGCCGGCGGTCGCCAGCGGCACCTTGTCGCCCACCTGGTAATTCTTGGCGCCGCAAACTACTTGCAGCAGAACCGAAGCGCCCACGTCGACCTGAGTCACCGACAGCTTGTCGGCGTTCGGGTGCTTCACCGACTCGCGAATCTGTGCCACCACCACGCCCTTCAGCGCCTCGCCCGGGCTGGACAACCCCTCGACCTCGAGCCCCGCCATCGTCAGCCGTTGCGCCAGGTCGGCCGGGCGCGCAGGCACCTTCACGTAGTCCGAGAGCCAGTTGACCGAGATTTTCATCAGAACTGCTCCAGGAAGCGGGCGTCGTTCTCGAACATCAGCCTCAAGTCGTCGATGGCGTACTTCAGCATCGTCAGGCGCTCGATTCCGAGGCCGAAGGCGAAGCCGGTCACGTCGGCCGAGTCGTAGCGGACCGACTTGAAGACGTTCGGGTGCACCATCCCCGCGCCCAGCACCTCGAGCCAGCCGCTGCCCTTGCACACCCGGCAGCCCTTGCCCGAGCAGATGACGCAGGTGATGTCCACCTCGGCCGAGGGTTCGGTGAAGGGGAAGAACGAGGGGCGAAACCGCGTCTTGATGCCCTTGCCGAAGAAGGCGGTCGCGAAAGCCGAGAGCGTTCCCTTCAGCTCACCGAACGTCACGTCGCGGTCCACCAACAGCCCCTCGACCTGGTGAAACATCGGCGTGTGGGTGATGTCCGAGTCGCGCCGGTAGACGCGGCCCGGCACCACGATGCGCAGGGGTGGCTTCCGGCCCAGCATCGCCCGCACCTGCACGGGCGAAGTGTGCGTGCGCAACAGCACCGGGCTCGACGGCCGCTTCGCCAACCAGGCCGGGTCGACGAAGAAGGTGTCCTGCGTGTCGCGCGCGGGGTGATCGTCGAGGAAGTTCAGCGCCTGGAAGTTGTAGAAGTCGAGCTCGACCTCGGGGCCCGTCGCCACCTCGAAGCCCAGCCGCGCGAAGACGCGCACCACCTCGTCCAGCGTCCTCGACACCGGGTGGCGGCGCCCCGGCGGACGGCCCCTTCCTGGCAGCGTCACGTCCAGCTTCGGCCCGTGCAGCTCGGCCTCGAGCGCGGCGTCCTGCACCCGCCCGGTCGCGTCGGCCAGCAACCGCTCGACCTCGTCCTTCACCGAGTTGGCGACTTCGCCCAGCGCCCGGCGCTCGGTAGGCGAAAGCTTGCCCATGCCTCCCAGCACCTTCGACAGCTCGCCCTTCTTGCCGAGGTACTTGACCCGCGCCGTCTCGACGGCGCCCGCGTCGGGCGCTCCGGAAAGCTCGCGCCGCGCCTCTTCGGCCAGCGCCTTCAATCTGTCTTCCATCGCGGCTCCCTACGCGAAAAGAAAAGGGCCGCCCCGGCATCGAGGCAGCCCCGGAAAAGTCATCGATCTTTCGGCTAGGCCGCCTTGGCGATGTTGGCGACGGCCGCGAAGCCCGCGGGGTCGGCCACGGCGAGATCGGCCAGAATCTTCCGGTCGAGGCCGACCTTGGCCTTGATGAGGCCCGCGATCAGCTTCGAGTAGGACAGCCCCACCGTGCGCGCCGCCGCGTTGATGCGGACAATCCACAGCGCGCGGAAGTCGCGCTTCCTGCGCATGCGGTCGCGGCTGGCGTAGTCGAGCGCGCGCTCGACGGCCTGGTTCGCCCGCTTGTAGCAATTCTTCCGGCGGCCGCGGAAACCCGTGGCGCGCTTCAGAATCCGGTTGCGGCGACGACGGGCTTTGAATCCTTTTTTGACGCGCATCTTCGACTCCTAGTTCGCCCCGTAGGGGAACAGCTCGCGGATGACCTTCTTGGCGTCCATCTTGGCCAGGTAAGAGGTGCCGCGGTTCTGACGCTTGTTGCCCGGCGTCTTGGCGTGCGTGAACAGGTGCTTCGCGAACGCGCGGCCGTGCTTGACCTTGCCCGACTTGGTTACCTGCAGGCGCTTCTTCGCGCCGCTCTTGGTCTTCAGCTTGGGCATGGCCGCTCCTGGGGTGACACCGAAAGGGCGCGCACCTAACAATGTCGCGCCCTTCCTGTCAATCCCCCCGTGGGATCGTCGGCCGGTTACTGGTTCGAGCCGGTCAGGTGCGCGGGGACCGCCGAGGGCTGCGCGGCCGGGGCCGGAGCGGCGGCGGCCTCCTCGGGCCGATTCTGAGCTGGGTGGGCCGTGTGAGCCGCATGGGCCGCGCCCCCGTGCCCTTCCCCGTGCGCCTGGCGCGAACCGTGGCCGTCGTGAGCCTTGTGGGCGGCGGCGGCGGCCTTTTCCTGCGCCAGCGCCTGCTGCCGGGCCAGGTCGCGGGCGCGCTGCGCCACCTTCGGGTTGGGCGCCAAGATCATGTACATCTGGCGGCCTTCCATGCGGGGCGCCTGTTCGACCACGCCGATTTCCTTGGTGTCCTTCACTACGTCGTCGAGCAGCCGCTGCCCGAGCTCGCGGTGGGTGATTTCCCGGCCGCGGAACATGATTGTCACCTTCGCCTTGTTGCCTTCCTCGAGGAAGCCCTTCACGTTGCGGACCTTGAAGTCGTAGTCGTGATCTTCGGTCTTCGGCCGCAGCTTCACTTCCTTCAGCTTGACGACGATCTGCTTCTTCTTGGCCTCGTTGGCCTTCTTCTTCTCTTCGTACTTGAACTTGCCGTAGTCCATGATCTTGCAGACCGGCGGCTTCGCCATCGGGTTGACCTCGACGAGGTCGAGACCGGACTCGGCGGACTTGGCCAGCGCTGCTTCGATGCTGAGGACTCCGAGCTGTTCGCCCGCGGCCCCTACGACACGCACTTCCCGTGCGCGAATTCGGCGGTTGGTTCTCTGGTCGCGAGCGATGTGTAGTTCCTCCAGTACGAGGGAAAGGGACTACCCCTAACCCTGAAAAGAGCGGCGAACATACTGGTCCGCCGCTTTCAGTCAAGCCGCTACGGCCAAGCGGCCTCCTTGGACAACAAGTCGACGAACTGGCCGAGCGGCATCGTCTTCAGATCCGCCCCGCCGTACCGCCTGGGCGCCACCGCCCCTTGCTCGACTTCCTTGTCG
>JAHFDQ010000465.1:4212-5056 GCA_023248915.1 Archangiaceae bacterium
TCCCGCACCTTCCGCGCGTAGTCGAGCTGCCGGTCGGCGATGGTGACGAGGGCGACCTGCACCGGGGCCAGCCAGGCCGGGAAGGCGCCGGCGAAGTGCTCGATGAGAATGGCGATGAAGCGCTCGAACGAGCCGTAGATGGCGCGGTGCAACACCACCGGCCGGTGCTCGGCGTTGTCCTCGCCGACGAAGGTGAGGTCGAAGCGTTCGGGCGCCACGTGGTCGAGTTGGATGGTGCCGAGCTGCCACTTGCGGCCGATGCTATCCGAGACGTCGAAGTCGATCTTCGGGCCGTAGAAGGCCCCTTCGCCCGGCTTCACCTCGTACGGCAGCCCGAGGGAATCGAGCGCGGCCTTCAGCGACGCCTCGGCCCTGTCCCAGAGCGCGTCGTCGCCGATGCGCTCTGGCGGCCTCGTCGAGAACTTGGCCACGTACTTCAGCCCCACCGCGTTGTAGACCCGGTCGAGCAGCCCTACGAAGCGGCGCACCTCTTCCGGCACCTGGTCGGGAGCGCAGTAGATGTGGGCGTCGTCCTGGGCGAACTGCCGCACCCGGGTGAGTCCGCCCAGCGTGCCCGAGGCTTCGTTCCGATGCAGCACGTCCTGGGTGTGCAGGCGCAGCGGCAGGTCGCGGTACGAGTGCTTCTTGAAGCCGTAGTACAGGTGGTGCGACGGGCAGTTCATCGGCTTCAGCGAGAAGTCGTGTTCCTTGGTCTCGCTGTCGAGCACCAGGAACATGTTCTCTTTGTACTTGCCCCAGTGGCCCGAGATCTCCCACAGCCCCTTGTTGAAGAGGAGCGGCGTCTTGATCTCGACGTAGCCGTTGTCCGAAGTCAGCTCGCGCA
>JAHFDQ010000466.1 GCA_023248915.1 Archangiaceae bacterium
CACCCCGTGCTGGTCGGGCCGGGTGGAAGGGGTGGCCGCGAACTACGGCGAACCGGGCAAGACCGAGAACTACGCCCAGACGCTGAACCGCGCGCTGGACAGGGCCGTCGAGTCGCTGGTCACCGACAAGGCCTTCCTCGACGCCACCTGCGGCGCCTGCTCGTCGCAGCCGGTCAGCCTGTAGGGGCTGCGCCGCCGGGCCGAGCCGCGCGTTGACGGCGAACCATACAAGACCGTAGATTTATCTACGGAGGTTTTGTCATGACCAAGGAAACCCAGATTTCGGCGCTCATATCCGAAGCGACCCGGGACCTGCTGGAGAGGCACGTCAGGCAGACCGGAGTGAAGAAGGGGCATCTGGTCGAGCAGGCGCTCCTCCACCACCTCCAGGCCCTCGACGAACTGCCCGCCGAGGTCGTCGTTCATCCGCGCATGGTCGTGTCCCGGAGCACGGGCAAGGAGATGCTCAGGCAGACGAAGACCGCGGGGCCCACTCGTGCGCTTCGCAAGTTGATGCGTGATGAGGATTAGGGCGCTCCGTCCGGACGACGACCGCTCGGCGTTCCGGTCAGACGACGACGCCCTCGACCGCTTCTTTCACAGATACGCAGGTCAGAATCAGTTCCGGCATTACCTCGGTGTGACCTACGTCGCGGTCGAGGGAGACCGAATCCTCGGGTTCGTGACGATCGCGCCCCGACACGTGGAGATTGAGGACCTGCCGGTCAAGGAGCAGAAGAAGCTGCCTCACTACCCGATACCGGTGGTCGGGCTCGCCAGGCTCGCGGTGGACCAGTCCGCCCAATCGACGGGGGTCGGCGGGCAGTTCCTGCGCTTCGTCAATCTGCTGGCCGAGAAGATGGCGGATGAGCTCGGGTGCGCAGGCGTGGTCGTGGACGCCAAGCCGGGCGCGGTCGAGTTCTACGCGAAGTACGGTTTCACTCCGTTCGAGCTGGTGGAGGGGCAGTCGGACGCCCGTCCGCGCCCGACGCCGATGTGGCTGCCGATGCGCGCGATCAAGGCATCGCGCGACGCGCTCAGTGAGTCGCGCCTGAGGCGCGTCGCGAAGGGCTCAGTCGAGGCGGTCGGAAAGCTTGGGTACAGGCGGCAGCTCGACATCCTCGAGTGACGCACGGCTGAGGAGCTCACGGGTCGGTTCGTCCAGGGATGCCAGGTCGCCACCCTCGAAGTAACCGAGCGTCTTCTTGGCGACGAGCGGGTTGAACGAGTCGCCATAGAGGGTACGCGCGCCCCGGAGAATGTTCGCGAGCGACACGCCCGCTCTCAGGATGGCAGCGATGTCCAGGTAGTCCTTCGCCTCGACGCGTTGGAGTAGCACCTTGGTCTTCGTCGCCCCGAGATCGAGGAGCGAGGCGACCGCGATCGTCGTGTCTGCTGTTTCGGGCTGGCCCAGGCGACCGAAGCCGATCGGGCCGAAGAAGGACAGCTTCACCGGCCCTCCGCGCTGGACCGAGACGGTGAGCGCGTCGGGTTGTTCCTGAAGCACCTGGCCGCTGGAAATGAACGGAATTCGACCGAGGGCCTGGTGGTCGAGGCGGTCGGAAGTGAAGAAATCGAAGTCGACCGACGCGCGATGCCCGAGGCGCAGGGCAACCGCCGTTCCCCCGTAGAGGACGAAACCGGCGGGCACCGCGGCGAGCTCCGGCCAGATTCGGCGCTGGGGCGCAGGCAGGACGTCGAGCCTGGGCTTGAACGCACTCAAGGGAGCGGTCTCTCGGGCGGCGGCGGAACGGGTACGCGCCCGTAGAACCGGTTCCAGTAGATCCACGACCTCCTGTCGAGCACGCCGGGCGGGGCGTCCTTCAAGGCCTGCTTGAATGCCTCGTCGCCAAACAGCCGGCGCGCCAGGCACACGTCATCCCAGGCGCCGAGTTGCATGAGCTGGCACAGGAGCAGGTCTCGGCGCTGGACGGCTTGCTCCGGCGGCTGCCACCAGACGTATTTCTCAGCCAATTGCCGGACTTCGGGAGTCACGAATGAAGTCTAGTCCACGGAGCGCCGGCCAGCATGTCCTCGTCGCCGCACCCTGCCTAGGAGCAGTCCAGGCTTCCATTTCCCCAGAGGGAGGAATTTCGAGTCTGGACTGCCGGCCGGACCTCTTTCGCCTGTGCCGCCCCTACGCGATCAGCGACTGGGTGGCCGGTTCAGGGCGCCGCACTGCGCTGCGTGGGCCGCGGGCTAGGTCGAGGCCCTGGTAGGTGCGCTTGTCGATGCGCCCGTTGAACTTGAACGAGAAGTTCGTGGCCACGGTGACGAAGGGGCGGAACAGCCCGCGTGACGTCACCAGGCTGCTCACGGCCCGGCGCGCGATCTGCCAGTACGAGTAGAACACGTCGGTGCTCTGGTTCATCTCGTCGAGCATCTCGGCCCAGCTCAGGTTCTGGTAGTTCGCCACTGGAAACGTCAGCGTGTAGTACTTCCAGTCGTCGGGGAACTGGTTCGCGACGATGCGGTCTTCCGCGACCATCTTGTCCCACAGCCGGGTGCCGGGCAGCGGGGTCATGAACAGCACGTTGAGCAGGTCGACGCCGTACTGAATGCCCGCCCGGGCGATGGTGCGGCCGATGCCCTTCGCGTCGACGTCGAGGCCCAGAACGAACGAACCGGCGACCATGATGCCCGCGCGCTGAATGCGGCCGACCGCGGCCCTCATGTCGCGGCCCTTCTGGACGTTGAACTTCTTGCCGATCTCGTCCAGCCCTTCCCGGGTGGGCGACTCGAAGCCGATGAACACGCCGAAGCACCCGGCCGCGGCCGCGAGCTCGAGCAGTTCGTCGTCGTCGGCCATGTTGATGGTCACCTGCCCCATCCACTTCTTGCCGAGGTTCGCCTTGGCCATCGCGCGGAACAGGTCCTTGGCGTGGGCGATGTGCTGCCGGCTGGTGCCGATGAGGTTGTCGTCCACCACCAGCACCAGCTTCTCCTTGATCTTCCTGAACTCGTCGACGCAGTGCTCGACCGGTCGGTGGCGGTACCGCATGCCGTTGAACTGCGACACGCTGCAGAACGAGCAGTTGAGCGGGCAGCCGCGGCTGAGCTGAATCGACCCGAAGCGGTACCCGCTGGGCAACAGGTCGTGCCGCGCGAACGGCACCGTGTCCATGTTCGCGTAGGTGCCGGTGTACGTCGTCTTCAGGGCGCCCGACCGCACGTCGGCGAGCACCTGCGCCCAGACGGTCTCGGCCTCTCCGATGACGACCGCGTCGGCCCGCTCGAGCGCTTCGGCCGTGCGCATGGTGGCGTGAATGCCCCCCAGCACCACCGGCACGCCGCGCGCGCGGAACTCTGCGGCGACCTCGTAGGCCCGGTTCGCCTGGGACGTGAAGGCGGTGACGCCGACCAGGTCCGGCCGGGGCATCGCCGCGTAGTCGGGTAGCTTCAGGTTCTCGTCGATGACCGTGACGTCCCACTCGGGAGGAGTCAGCCCGGCCAGGACCAGCAGGCTGAGCGGCTTCCACACCCGGAACTGGTTCCAGTAGTTCTCTTCGACGTTGATGATGCTGACCAGCGGGTTGACCGGGTTGATGAGGTACAGGCGTGGCCTGACTGACACGAGTTTCATGGGCTTGGGACGGCGCACCGTACCCGAACTCAGCCCGGAATGAACGCGAGGGGCCTCGGAAATCCGCCTGGGCTTCCTCGCCGCGCCGGCTACTTGCCCACGGCGAGCAGCGAGTCGTCGAACGCGAACCCGGGCTGGTACTCGACCAGCGCCACGTCCAGCTTCAGCCCCCCGTAGTGCCGCATGCTGATCTTCCGCGCCCTCCACTCGGTGCCGAAGGCGTCGGGCTCGAGGTAGGTCACGTCGACGTGCGGTTCGCCGTGGTAGGTGAAGTGCTTGGACACGGGCGCCAGGGTTCGGCCGTCGAGCGTCACCTCGAGCGCGTCGGCCTCGTCGTCGCCTTCGACCGGGCACCGGTAGACGAACTGGTCGCCGCGCCGCTCTCCTCCGCCCGCGCAGTCGACGAAGTAGATGCGGTTGATGGACGTCGCCATGTTCCTCGGGTCGAGCCGTTCGGAGATCTGCTTCAGGTGCACCGCGGTCACCCATTGGCCGTCGAGGCGCCCCACGTCGAACAGGCGCGGCCCCACCGGCGCCGAGGCCGACACCCGGAACGAGCCGTCGGCGCGCCCGAGCAGGTAGCCGGCCATCACGAACGTCTGCCCCTGGTAGGTCGCCGCCACCTGGTGAACCATCTTGAAGCGTTCCGGCCGCCGCGCGCGGGCCAGCGACAGCGCCTCTTCGGCGGTCTCGGCCTGCATCGGCGGAACCGCGGGCCGGCTGGTCGATCGGGGGCACGCGCACAGGGCGGTCAGTGCGAAGAGCGGCAGGGCGCGAAGAGAGTTCACGGGCGCGGCTCGGGCTGGGCGGCGGCGGTCGGCCGGCCGGGAAAGAGCGCCCGGTACAGCCCGGGCATCAGCACCAGCGCCGCGACCGCGCTCCCGCTGATACCCAGGCCCACCGCCACGCCGATCGACTGCAGCGCCCGGTGCTGGGCCAGGGCCAACGTGCCGAAGCCGGCAAGGGTGGTGCCCGAGGCGAGCAGCACGCCGAGCGCCTCGGTGCCGGTGGGCTCGCCCCGCCCCTCCAGGCCGTGGAGCACGAAGATTCCGTAGTCGACGCCGCAGCCCAGGACGAGCACCAGCGCGCTCGCCGAGACCAGGTTCAGCGGGGTGCCGGTCGCGGCGAGCAGTCCGACGGTGGCGAGCATTGCCAACACGCAGGGTAGGGTTGCCACCAGCGCCGCGCGAATCGACCGGTACGCCAGGCCGAGCAGAAGCACGTTGGCCAACAGCCCGACGCAGCACAGGAGCATGAGCTGCTTCGGAATCTGGGCCACGGTGTCCGCGGCCAGGGCGGCTCCGTCCACCAGCTTCGCGCCTCGCGGCAGGGCGAGCTCGAGGTTCGCTACCGACGAGCCTTCGGCGCGCTCGAAGGTGGTGATCGCCCTGCAGCCTTGACCAGGGTGGCAGCGGAGCGCCTGAGCCACCAGCGGGCCGAGCGAGGTACCGGCAAGCTGCTCGGGGACGAGCG
>JAHFDQ010000101.1 GCA_023248915.1 Archangiaceae bacterium
ACTGCGACGAGCCGTCGGTCCAACTCTTCGCCCGCGAAGCCGCCGGCGACGGGTCTGACGTCGAGAAGGCCCGGCGCCTGTTCCTCGCCGTGCGCGACGGCGTCCGGTACGACCCTTACGTCGCCGACTTCGAGCGCACCAGCTTCAAGGCCAGCGTCACCCTCGAGCGCAAGGTCGGCTTCTGCGTTCCCAAGGCCATCTTGCTCACCTCGGCCTTTCGCGCCCTCGGGCTGCCCAGCCGCCTCGGCTTCGCCGACGTTTCGAACCACCTGGCCACGCGGAAGCTGCTCGACGCCCTCGGCACCACGGTGTTCGCCTTCCACGGGTTCACCGAGGTCTGGCTCGGAGGCCGGTGGCTGAAGGCCACCCCCACCTTCAACGCCACCCTCTGCGAGAGGTTCGGCGTCGACCCGCTGGTGTTCGACGGCGAGCACGACGCCGTCTTCCACGCCTTCGACAGGGCAGGCCAGAAGCACATGGAGTACCTGCGCGACCGCGGCCACTTCGCCGACTTCCCGCTCGGCGAGATGCACCGCGCCTGGCTCGAGACCTACCCGAAGCTCTTCGACGCCGGCTTCTACCCCCGCCAGCTTCCGCCAGCCCCTTAGCCCACCGCGGCGCGGGCCGACTGCGCCTGGTCCGGTTCGCGCAGGTTCATCTCCAGCCAGCGCTCTTCGCCCAGCTCGCGAATCGCCGCCCGCTGCTTCGCCAACTGCTCGTGGCAGTAGGGCAGCATGGTGTTGAAGTGCACGAACAACACCGCCAGCGTCGCCAGTGACTCGATGCCCGCCGGGTTCTGGAACACCACCTTCCAGAGCGCCTTCCAGAACGGCCCCCGCATCGACGAAGTCGTGGTCGCGATGAAGCAGAGCCGGAGGAACGTGCGGATGTTGCGGAAGAACAGGTTCCAGCCCGGGAAGAGGTTCGACGCGACGTTCAGCCGCACCGCAGCCTCGGCGCAGCGCTTGAAGTACTGCACCGGGTCGTACGAGTGGTGCAGCACCTTCACCAGGTCTTCCAGCACCTTGGCCGCCGGCCGGGTGGGCTTGAAGCAGACGCCGGCTGAAATCTGGTCGCGCACGTTCTCGTCGTCGAAGCGGCGCGCCGCGGGGAAGAGCCGACCCTCGCGGTCGAGGCGCTTCGAAAGCTGCGTCCCCGGCAGCGGGTAGACCACGCCCGCCATCACCCACGGCACCGAGCCCTCGTCCACGCAGCGGATAATCTGGTCGCCGATGTCGTCCGCTTCCTGGTCGAGCCCGAGCAGGAAGCCCGAGTGCACCGAGCAGCCCGACACCCGGTAGATGCGGTCGAGCGCCTCGGGCACCGAGAAGCCCGTGTTCTGCGGCTTCTGGGCGGCCTTCAGCGCCTTCTCGTCCGGCGTCTCGATGCCGACCAAGAGCTTGTTGAACCGCGCCTCGCGCAACAGCACGAGCAGCTCGTCGTCCTTGGCGATGTTCAGGGTGACGCTGGTGGACAGGGTGAAAGGGTAGCCGTGGTCCTTCAACCAGGCAGCCAGCCCCTTCAGGAAGGGCTTGGCCTTCACCACGTTGCCGACCAGGTTGTCGTCGAAGAAGTCGACCTGCCCGCGGTAGCCCAGGTCGTACACCACCTGGAACTCCGCCAGCACCTGCTCGAGCGACTTGGTGCGGTACTTGTGCTCGAACAGGTCGATGACGTTGCAGAACTCGCAGTTGTGCGGGCAGCCGCGCGAGTACTGCAGCCCCAGGTACAGGTAGTCGCGGTGGTCGATGAGGTCGAACCGCGGCACCGGGCTGGCCATCAGGTCGGGCGAAGTCTTGGTGCGGTAGGTGCCCTGCTTCGCGCCCAGAGCCAGATCGGTCAGCAGCATGGGCACGGTCGCCTCGCCCTCGTCCAGGCAGAGGTAGTCGGCGCCCGCCCCCTGGTACAGCTCGGGGTTCAGCGACGGATCAGGGCCGCCCACCACCACCGGCCGGCCGTGCTTCTTGGCCTCGCGGATCACGGAGAGTGCCCGCTGGCGGTGAACAATCTTGCTCGACACCAGCACGATGTCCGCCCACCCGTAGTCGGCGTCCGTCAGCGGGTCGACGTTCTCGTCGACTACCCGCAAGTCCCACTCCCGGGGAAGCAGCGCGGCGACCGTCAACAGCCCGAGGGGTGGCGTCATGTACTTGGTGCCGGTCAGCTCGCAGACCTTTTCGAAGTTCCAGAACGAAAAGCTCGAGAACTTCGGCCAAACCAGGAGTGCTTTCATGGGGGCCCCCCATAGCACGGGTCGGTGTTCGCGAGCGAACGGTTGACCGAAATCAAGCCTCCTGTCGAAAGTCCTGTCTGGCTCGGGACTTGCTCGACCCTTGACCCGTGATCGCCCGAGGCAAGGCCCACTGCATTCCCTGCGTCAGAGAGCCCTCGAGCGCCCTGCGCGTCCTGGTGGTCGATGACGATCGCGGCGCGGTCGAGGCCCTGGTGAACCTGCTCACGCTGGACGGGTACGCCGCCCAAGGTTCGTGGTCGGGCGAAGAGGCGGTGGCGCTGTTGGCTTCCCTGCCGTTCGACGCCGTGGTGACCGACCTCGAGATGCCGCGCACCAGCGGGCTCGACGTGCTCTGTGCCGCGCATGACCTGCCGGTGCTGGTGGTGACCGCCTTCGCCGGGTCCGACCTCTCGGCTCGGGCCCTGGCGCTCGGGGCGCGAAAAGTGTTCGCCAAGCCGCTGGCCTACGAGCTGCTCGCAGGCACGCTCGCCGGCCTCGCGGCCGTCCCTTAGTCGCCCGCTCCGACGGCGGCCAGCCCGGGCGCGTCGACCACCTTCGCGCCCGTGCCCCGGGCGATGAGCCCCCGATCGGCCAACTTGCCCAGGCACCGGGACAGCGTCTCGGGCCGCATGCCCAGCACCCGCGCCACCATCTGCTTCTGCAGGGGCCTCGCGCCGTTCAGCCGCATGCCCGACGCGAGCACGAAGCGGGCGACGCGCGACATACTGTCCCCTCGCCGCCAGCTCATGTCCTCCTGCCGGCGCGACAGCTCGTACAGGAGCAGCTCGAGCACAGACTGGGCGGGAGACCGCTCGGGGCCGACCCAGCGCCCCAGCGCCTTCGCCGGCATCGAGCACAGCCTGAGCGGCGTGATGGCGCGAATCTCGAACGGCGACGGCGTGCCCGACATCGACTCGCAGCACAAGAGTGACCGCGGGCCGCGAATGGCCAGCCCCGACTCGACCCCGTCGGCGTCCACCGTGCACAGCGCCACCGTGCCTTCCCGCACGTAGTACACGGTCGGGTGGGCGTCGCCCTGGTTGCAGACGACCGCCGAGGCGGGCAACTGGGTGGGAGTGAAGGGGCAGCGGCCGGCGCCGCTCGCTGAGAGGGGGCACACCCGGCAGTTCTGAATCGGCTGCGAAAGCATCGGCCCGCCTCCACCGCGCTTGACCTGGATCAATGAAGGTCTCTGCATAGTACAGGTGCCCGGGGGGCCGCCAATCGGTCGGTCGCGCGAACGCTAATGGGGGACAGGGAGGGAACCTTGATAATGATCAAGGAGGGCGGTAGGCACGCGGTCTAACTCGCTGGCCACCCCAACTCCCCTCGCGAGGGCTCGATGCTCAACGACGAAACTCCCAGGCAGGGCCGCGGAAACGCAGCCTTGCCGACCGTGCCGCCCACCGAAGCGCCCGCTCCGAATGCCGCGAAGACCAAGGCCCGCCAGAACGTCGACAACGTCGTCATTCGCTTCTCCGGCGACTCGGGCGACGGCATGCAGTTGACCGGCACCGAGTTCACCCGCGCGACCGCCCAGGCCGGCAACGACCTGCAGACCTTCCCCGACTACCCGTCCGAAATTCGCGCTCCGGCCGGCACCATCGCCGGGGTGTCGGGCTTCCAGGTGCAGTTCTCGTCGAGCTCGGTCTTCACCTCGGGCGACCAGGCCGACGTGCTGGTGGCGATGAACCCCGCGGCCCTGAAGGCCAACCTCGGCGAGGTGAGGCCGGGCGGCATCGTCATCGTCAACTCGGGCGCCTTCACCGCCCAGAACCTCGAGAAGGCCGGCTACAAGAAGAACCCGTTCGAGGACGGCGCGCTCGAAGGCTACAAGGCCCACCTGGTCGACATCACCCGGCTGACCACGCTCGCGCTCGAACCCACCGGGCTGCCGAAGAAGGAAGTCGACCGCGCCAAGAACATGTACGCGCTCGGCCTGATGCTGTGGATGTACGACCGGCCGATGGAACCGACGCTCAAGTACATTCAGGCCAAGTTCGCCAAGAAGCCCGAGATTGCCAAGGGCAACGAAATCGCCCTGAAGGCCGGCTGGGCCTACGGCGAGAACTCGGAAATTTTCGCCGGCGCCTATGAAGTCCCGCCGGCGCGAATCGAGCCCGGCGTCTACCGGAACATCTCGGGCAACGAGGCCACCGCGCTGGCGCTGCTCACCGCCTCGCAGCTCTCAGGCGTGCCCGGCTTCCTCGGCAGCTACCCCATCACCCCGGCCACCGACATTCTCCAAGAGCTGTCGAAGCACAAGAACTTCGGCTTCGTCACCTTCCAGGCCGAAGACGAGATCGCCGGCATCTGCTCGGCCATCGGCGCGGCCTACGGCGGCCGGTTTGCCGCCACCAACACCTCGGGCCCGGGCCTGGCCCTGAAGCAAGAGGCCATCGGCCTGGCCGTCATCTCCGAGCTGCCGCTGGTCATCATCGACGTGCAGCGCGGCGGCCCGTCCACCGGGCTGCCCACCAAGACCGAACAGGCCGACCTGTTCCAGGCGGTGATGGGCCGGAACGGCGAGTGCTGGCTGCCCGTCTTGGCGGCCTCGTCGCCGGCCGACTGCTTCGACACCACCCTCGAGGCGTCGCGCATCGCCTTGAAGTACATGACGCCGGTCATCGTGCTGTCCGACAGCTACGCCGCCAACGGGCAGGAACCGTGGAAGGTGCCGCTGCCCGAAGAGCTCGAACCGCTGAAGGTGCACTTCCGCACCGACCCCAAGGGCTTCCACCCGTACCTGCGCGACGAGAACCTGGCGCGGCCGTGGGTGCGCCCAGGCACGCCGGGGCTCGAGCACCGCATCGGCGGCCTCGAGAAGAACTTCGACACCGGCGCCGTGTCGCAAGACCCGGCCAACCACGAGAAGATGTGCCGCACCCGCACCGAGAAGGTCGACCGGGTGGCGCGCGACTACAAGCCGCTGAAGGTGAACGGCCCCGACAAGGGCGACGTGCTCGTCATCGGCTGGGGTTCGACCCAGGGCGCCATCGCCCAGGCGGTCGAGGCCTTGCGCAAGAAGGGCCGGTCCATCGCCCAGGTGCACCTGCGCCACGTGCACCCGCTGCCGCTCGACCTGGGGAAAATCATCTCCAACTACAAGAAGGTGGTGGTGCCCGAGGTCAACCTGGGCCAGCTCATCCTCTTCATCCGCGCCAAGTACCAGGTCGACGCCAAGGGCATCAACAAGGTCCAGGGCCGTCCCTTCAAGGTGGCCGAGCTGGTCGCCAAGCTCGAGGAGTGCTTCTGATGGAAACCCAGACGGCCGCGAAGCTGACGAAGAAGGACTTCCAGTCGGACCAGGAAGTTCGCTGGTGCCCGGGCTGCGGCGACTATTCCATCATCGCCCAGGTGCAGAAGATTCTCCCCGAGCTGGGGGTGCCCCGCGAGAACGTGGTCTTCGTCTCGGGCATCGGCTGCTCGAGCCGCTTCCCGTACTACATGAACACCTACGGGTACCACACCATCCACGGACGGGCGGCGGCGATCGCCAACGGGCTGAAGCTCGCGCGGCCCGACCTCCAGGTCTGGGTGGTGACCGGCGACGGCGACGGCATGGCCATCGGCGGCAACCACTTCATCCACGTCATCCGCCGCAACGCCAACCTGAAGATTGTGCTGTTCAACAACCGCATCTACGGGCTGACCAAGGGGCAGGTTTCGCCCACGTCCGAGCTCGGCAAGCTGACCAAGACGACGCCTTACGGGTCCATCGACCGGCCGTTCAACGCGGTGCAGCTGGCGCTCGGCGCGGGCTGCACCTTCGTCGCCCGCTCGAATGACGCCGACCCGGTGCACATGGCGGCGATGCTGACCCGCGCCGCGCAGCACAAGGGCACCGCCTTCGTCGAGGTGCTGCAGAACTGCGTCGTCTTCAACGACGGCGCCTTCGACGGCGTCATCGCCAAGCCGGTGCGCGACGACATGACGGTGAAGCTCGAACAGGGCAAGCCGATGGTCTACGGCAAGGCCAAGGACAAGGGCGTCCGGCTGAACGGCTACCTCCCCGAGGTGGTCAAGCTGGGAAACGGCGTCACCGAGAAGGACTTGCTGGTCTGGGACGAGAAAGTTCCGACCGGGCTGGCCTTCGAGATTGCCTCGCTCGAGGCGCCGATGCCGATGCCGATGGGCGTCTTCCGCGCGGTGCAGCAGCCTTCCTACGACGAGCTCGAGTACAAGCTGCAGGCCACCGTCACGCAGCAGAAGGGCGTCGGCGACCTGGCCAAGCTGCTTCGGTCGAAGGACTGCTGGACGGTGAAGTAGCGGGGGCGCTCTACTTGCGGGGCCGGAACCCGAACTTGGCGAGAAGTTCGTCCTTGTTCCTGATCTCGATTTTCAGGCGTTCGATTTCCGCCCTGAGCAGGCGCACCTCTTCCGTCGACCCGGTGTTCGAGGACTGAGCGGCGCGGACCGGAATCGGCGCGGACGGAGTCGTCTGAGGTTCATACGACGGCGTCAGGACAGGCCGCTGCGGCACCGCGACGGGCGTGGGGTCGGTGGGGCTGAGGCCGGTGAGCCCCTTGGCCGCGGCCGCGAGGTTCATTTCGCGGATGATGACCGCCAGCTTCTCCGCGTCTTCCTTGCCGGGCGGGCTGAACTCGACGCCCATGCCCGGTTGCCGCGTCCGCACCGCCGCCGTGTGGGCGTCGACCGCGTTGACGACCCGGCCGGCCAGCGTCACGGCGACCTGGGTGCCGACCAGGGCCAGCATCAGCGACACCGGGCTGCCCTGGGGCAGCACCCGGGTGGTGCGGATGAAGACTCCGCCCGTCGAGATGTTCTCGACGAAGCAGGGAGTCGGCCGGTCCGAAATCACCAGATGCGCGGCCACCCCCTTGGCTCGCATTCGGGCGTACTGCCGCCTGTTCTTGATGGTCACCCTTCCATTCTACTCGAGTAGCGGGCAGACGGGCGGTTGGCGGCACGGCGTCCGACGGGGAGGGCGACTATCGGCGCGCCCGGGCGGCGGTTAGGCTTGTCGTCCCGATGGCGTCGAAGAGCCCCTCCGCTTCCGCGGCGGCCGCTCGGGCGCGGCTGTCGACCGCGGACCTGAGGCTGCAGCGCTGGCTGCGCTACCAGCGCGTGCGCCGGGCGACGCTCGCACTCTCGGTGCTGTGGGTGCTGGGGTTACCGCTTTGGCACCTGGCCCGAGACCTGTTCGAGAGCGCCGGCCTGGCCGCGGGCTCGCGCTGGGCGGTGCTGGCCGCGCTGTCCGCGAGGCCGCCGAACCCGCCCCTGCTCGGAGCGCCCTGGACGGTCAGCCTCTTCGGGCTCGAATTGCTCGACCCGACCGCCTTCGTCTCGTTGCTGGCCGCGCGGGCCGTCGACTGGCACGTGGTGCTCGGCGCGCTGCCGCTGTTGGTGCTGGTGCCGTTCCTCGGCCGCTTCTTCTGCGGCTGGCTGTGCCCGTACCTGCCGGTGCTGGCCGCCAGCAACGGCCTGCGCGCACTCCTGGCCCGGGCGGGGCTGCGGCTGCCCGACCTGAAGCTACCCCGGTGGACCCAGTACGCGGTGCTGGCCGGGCTCCTCTCGGCAACCGCGGTGGCCCAGACGCAGCTGATTCCGCTGGTGTACCCACCGTCGCTCATCGCCCGCGAGGCCTACCGGGCGGTGTTTCAGGGCTCGCTCGGGGGAGGCGCGGTCTTCATTCTCGGAGCCTTCCTCTTCGACACCTTCGGCTCGCGCGCGGGCTTCTGCCGGTCGCTGTGCCCGGGCGGCGCCACCTTCGCGCTCTTGTCGGTGCGCTCGCCGGTGAAGGTGCGGCGCGAACCGGCGGCCTGCACCGACTGCACGCTGTGCGATGTCGTCTGCAACCTGGGCCAGCAGCCGATGACCGACAAGCTGGACATGGGCTGCGAGCGCTGCGGCAAGTGCGTCTCGGTGTGCCCCACCGACGCGCTGCGCATCGAGATAGGCAAGCCGGTGACGCTAGCCCCTGAAGCCGTGACGCCGGGGGCGGCGCGATGAACCGGCGCGGGTTCTTCTGGGGAGCCCTCGCCGTCGCTACCGGCGCGGCCGCCGGCGCGTGGACGCGGGTGGCGAAGGCGACGGCGCGGCTGCGGCCGCCGGGGGCCAAGCCGGGCCGGGCCTTCGACGCGGCCTGCATTCGCTGCTTCCGCTGCGCCGAGGTCTGCCCGCCCAAGGCCATTCGCTTCGACACCAGCTACTCGCTCAACGCGTCCGACCTGCCGTACCTGGACGCGCGCGAGCAGGCCTGTGTCGTCTGCATGAAGTGCACCCAGGCCTGCCCCACCGGGGCGCTGACGCCGCTGCCGCTCGACCTGGGGGTGGTGCAGAAGGCGGTGCGCATGGGCACCCCGGTGCTCGACCGGAAGAGCTGCATTCCGTGGCGCGGCGAGGGCGTCTGCCGGCTCTGCTACTACGTCTGCCCGTACCCCGACTCGGCGGTGGCGCTGGTGGGGCCGCAACAGGCCCCGGTGTTCGACGCCAAGGCCTGCATCGGCTGCGGGCTGTGCGAGGAAGCCTGCCCGCGCATCGCCCACGCCATCCACATCGTGCCGCTCGAAGAGGAGAAGAAGGCATGACCGGCCGCCGCCCGCTGCGCTCGATTTGGAGTTCGCGGTTTTCCCGGCGCACGCTGCTCCAGGCGGCAGAGGTGGCCGGGGTGGCCGCGGCGGCCGGGGGCCTGGCGCTCTACGGCCGGAACAGGGCGGCCGACGTGCGCACGCCCGGAATCTGCCGCATCTGCACCATGCACTGCGGCATCGTCGCCACCACCCGCGGGGACCGGCTGGTGCGCGTGGAAGGCGACCCGGCCTCGGGCACCCGGGGCTTCATCTGCCACCACGGCTACGCGCTGCGCGAGATTGTCCACGCCTCAGACCGGCTGCGCGTACCGCTGAAGCGCGACGGCGCGGCGTTTCGCGAGGTGAGCTGGGAACAGGCGCTCTCGGAGATTGCCGGGCGGTTGAACGAAGTGAAGGCGAAGTTCGGCCCCGAGGCGCTGGCGGTGCAGACCGGCTGGCCCTTTGTCCGCCACCCGCTGGTGCACCTGCTGCACCGGTTCTGCCAGGCGTTCGGCACTCCCAACCTGGCGACGGTGGCCAGCCTGTGCGAGGCGTCGCTGCGCATGGGCAAGGCGCTGGTGGCCGGGTCGAACCTGACGCCCGACCTGCGGCGCGCGAAGACGCTCTTGGTGTGGGGCGCCAACCCCACCTTCACCGCGCCGCCGTTCGCCCACCTGTGCGCGGCGATGGCCGAGAACGGACGCACGCTCTTGGTAGTGGACCCGGTGCGGACCGAGCTGGCGGCGAAGGCCACCCTGCACCTCGCGCCGCGCCCCGGCACCGACCTGGCGCTCGCCCTGGGGCTGGCGCACGTCATCATCAGCGAGAGGCTCTACGACCCGGCGTACGTCGAGGCACACTGCGCGGGCTTCGACGACTTCATGGTGCACGCGGCGCTGTGTCCGCCCGCGCGGGTGGAGAGAGTCACCTCGGTGCCGCGCGAGTCGCTCCTGAGGGCCGCGCACCTTTTCGCCGAGAACGGCCCGGCGGCGACCTGGGACGGGCTGGGGGTCGAGCACCACGAGAACGGCGTCGAGACGGTTCGCGCCATCACCATGCTCTCGGCGCTCTGCGGCTACCTGGACGTGCCTGGGGGAGGGCAGCTCGTCCGCAAGCCAGGAGCCCGGTTCTGGGACGAGCCGCTTCCGCAGCTGTACCGCTTGGGCACGCCCGAGCCGGTGCCGCCGCCGGTCGCGAAGAAGTCCATCGGCTACTCCGAGCACCCGCTTTACGAAGTCTTCAACCGGCAGGCGCAGGGCATGCTGTTCGCCCGGGCGATGCTGGAAGACCAGCCCTACCCGCTGCGCGCCCTCATCCTCATCGGGTCCAACCCGCTGGTGACGGCCCCGGGGGCGGCGAGGTTGCGCCAGGCAGTCGAGAAGCTGTCGCTCTTGGTAACCGTCGACCCGTTCCTTTCCGAGTCGGCGTCGCGGTCGGACTACGTGTTGCCGGCATCGACCTTCGCCGAGGCCGCGGTCGTGGCGGCCGGCGAAGACGACGCGAAGGTGGCCCGGAGCGGCCTGGTGACCGAGCAGCACCAGAGCTGGCCCGATTGGAAGATCGTCTTCGAGTTGGCCCGCGCGCTGGGGCTGGGGAAGTACTTCCCGTGGACGTCCTTCCAGGAAGCGCTCGATGCCCCGCGCGTGCCCTTCATGCAGGACGCCGAACACACCCCCCGGGCCGACACCGCGCCGCCAGGCACTCCGCCGCCGCGGTTCTCCACTCCGTCCGGGAAACTCGAGCTGTCCAGCCCGCTGATGGAACGATTCGGCTACTTCCCAATCCCCGACTGGAAAGAGCCGGCCGAGCGGCCGGGTCCCGAATTTCCCCTCTACCTGATGACGGGACCGCGGACGCGCCAGTACATCAACTCGCAGTTCCGGACCATTCCGTCGATCGCTTCCAAGCTGACCGAGCCGTGCGTCGAATTGCACCCGGTGGCGGCGAAGGCGGCCGGCGTGGTCGACGGCAAGCGGGTGACGGTGGTGTCGCCCCACGGGCGGGTGACGATGCAGGCGCGCGTCACCGACGGCGTGCACCCCGAGGTGGTGGTGGTGCCGGCGGGGTGGGCCTCGGCCAGCGCCAACCAACTGACCGACCCCGACCGCCGAGATCCGGTGTCGGGATTCCCGGCGCTGCGCTCGGGCATCTGCCGCGTCGAGCCGGCGTAGAGGGCGGGCCGGACAGGCCGGGTGGGAGCCGGGGCCACGGCTCAGGTCTTTTTCGCCGGCCACCCGTTGGAGCCCCTCCACCGAAGCACCTGGAGACTTCCATGCACCCACGCCGTCGCCCGGCCCTGGCCGCCCTTTGCCTCGCGTTGTCCGGACAGTCGTTCGCCGCGCCCCCCGTCAAGTGCGAGCAGATTCCCGTGAAGGCCACCGCCGCACGCGCCGACGTGAAGACGCGAGAGGCCGCGCACAGGGGCCTCACGTACCTGTCGAAGGCGAGCCAGGCCTGGACGAAGGCGAACCACTGCTTCGGCTGCCACGTGCAGGCGGTGACGCTGGAAGCGCTGTCCGCCGGCAAGAAGCACCAGTACGACGTCGCGCCGGCCGACATCGAGGCGATGGCCCAGGTGTTGAAGCTGGGAGTGACCGCGGGCGGCCGGGTGACCGGCGCCGCCTTCCAGGGTTCGGCCTGGGCCCGCTACGACCAGTGGGTCAGCGAGCGTGAGCTGGCCGAGCTGATGAAGTACGCGAAGCAACTGACCGAGTTGCAGGCGGCCGACGGGTCGATTCCCGACGACGACGCTCGGCTGCCGGTCACCGGCGGGACGATGCAGACCACCTTCCAGGCAGCGCAGACCTGGCGGCAGGCCTATGCGCGCACCGCCGACCAGAAGTGGCTGCCGCCCCTGCGCAAGGCGGAAGCGTTCCTTTCAGGCCAGAGCGCGACCTGGGCCACCACCGGCGCGAAGGTCTACCTGCAGGACGTCAACTTCGCGCTCTTAGGGCTGGTCTCGTCGGGCGTTGGCCGGGGCGAGGCGAGCTCGCTGCGCCTGCAGAGGATGCTGCTCGAGCGGCAGAACCCGGACGGGGGCTGGGGGCTCGATGGCGCTCGCAGCGACGCCTTCGCCACCGGGCAGACCGTCTACGCCCTGAAGAGCGCGGGCTTCTCGGACGACGACGCGGCCGTGAGCAAAGGGATGAAGTTTCTGGTCGGGGCGCAGGACGTGTCCGGGGCGTGGAAGACTTACAAGAGCAACCAGGGCGGCGCCGAGAAGGCCGAGTCGATGTGGGCGGTGCTGGCGCTGGTGACGGTCGACGTGGCGAGCGTGGCGGTGGAAGGCATCACCGACGGGCAGCACGTCGAACCCAAGATGCCGTTGAGGATTCGGGCCGCCGACAACCAGGCCGGTGGAATCGCGCGGGTCGAGCTGTTCGTGGACGATGTATCGGTCGGCCTGGCCTGCGGGCCGGCGCTGAACCAGACGCTGGACACCTCGAAGCTGGCGACCGGCAAGCACGTCATCGAGGTCGCCGCCGTCAACGGCAAGGGCAAGGAGAGCCGCCGCCGCTTCGAGGTCTTCGCGGGCGACACCTTCCTCACCGAGGTCGGCGCGCAGTTCGACGAGGGCAAGCAGGTGACGATGGTGTCCTTACGCAACATCGCGCCCGACTCGGAGAAGGCCGGCGCGGTCGAGCTCGAGGTGTGGACCGTGTCCGAAGGCGCCGACGCGAAGCCGAAGGGCAGGGTATTCACCACCGCGAAGAAGGGCGAGCAGGGGGCGCTGTCGTTCAGTTGGAACGGCAAGGACGCCGACGGCAAGACGCTGCCGCGCGGGCGGTACGTCGCGAAGCTGGCGTTCAAGGACGGCGCCGGCAAGGTGCGCCAGAGCGAGAGCGCGCTCTTCTTCCACGACAGCGAGGACGTGCAGGCGAAGAAGTTCGGCCAGGTCGAGGGGCAGATCTCGAGCAAGGGCGGCGGGCTGTCCACCAACACCGAGATCGAGCTGGTCGACGATCGGGGCCAGGTGGTGCAGCGCACCCGCACCACCGACCAGGGCAACTACCGGTTCAAGAACGTCAACGAGGGCAAGTACAAGGTGAGGGCGCGCAAGGACGGCGTCGGTCAGGCCGAGAGCGACGTCAGCACCGCGCCGATGGCGGCCCCCGCGAAGGCGAGCATGGCGCTGTAGCGCCGCGGGCCGGTCAGTGGTGGTGGTCGGGGTCGTTTGGGCTGTGCCCGCAGCTTCCCCCGGCGTCGAGCGCCTGGTCGGTCGGGCGCAGCGTGCCGTCGAGGAAGGCGCGCAAGGCAGCGCGGGGTTCGCCGGTGGCGCCGAGCTGGACGCCGATGCCCATCTGGCGGAACAGCCCCTGTGCGTGCGGAGGCATGCCCCAGGCGAGCACCTGGGTGACGCCCTGGCTCGCGATGAACATCGGGGGCGGGCCGCCGGGGCCGTGGCCGGGGTTCTGCAGCACCGTCTCGGACTTCACCTGGCCGCCCTCGACTTCGGCGACGAGAAACGTCTGGCAGTGGCCCAGGTGGTTCGGAATCTGGTTGTCGGTGACGGGAATGGCGATGCGCATGGGGCAGACTCTCCTCGAGTCGGGCGAATGTAGCGGGACTCAGCCGTTGCGTCGACTGAA
>JAHFDQ010000102.1 GCA_023248915.1 Archangiaceae bacterium
CGGTGGCCAGGCCGGCGATCGGCCCCGCCACCGGGTGCTCGGACGCGACGGCTGACCCAGCGTTGAAGCCGAACCACCCGAACCACAGCAGGCCCGCGCCGGTCAGGGTCAGCACCAGGTTGTTCGGCAGCACGGCGTGGCCCCGGGCGACCTCGTTGCGTGGCCCCAAGAAGAGCGCCAGCACCAGCGCCGAGACGCCCGCGGCGATGTGGACGACGGTGCCGCCAGCGAAGTCGAGCACGCCCAGCTTGAACAGCCAGCCGTCGCTCGCCCAGACCCAGTGGGCCAGCGGGCAGTAGACGAGGGTCGCCCAGAGCAGGATGAAGGCCAGGTAGCTTCGAAACGACATGCGCTCGGCGACGGCGCCCGAGATGAGGGCGGGGGTGATGATGGCGAACTTGCCCTGAAACATGACGAACACCAGCTCGGGCACACCGCGCTCGGGCAGCATGCGGGTGTGGACCAGCCCGGAAAGGCCGAACAGGGCAGGGTCCCACCCGATGACGCCGCCGGCCGTCTTGCCGAAGGCCAGCATGTAGCCCACCAGCACCCACTGCACGCCGATGACCGCCATCGCCACGAAGCTCATCATCATCGTGGTGAGCACGTTCTTCCGGTGCACCATGCCGCCGTAGAAGAGGGCCAGCCCGGGCACCATCAAGAGCACCATCGCCGAGCTGGCCAACATCCACGCGGTCGAGCCCGGGTCGATCGCCGCCGTCGTTTCGTTCACGGGCCGGCTTCCTGGCAGCCCCGGGCGCGGCGGTCAACCGCCATGTCGGTATGTGGGTGCGCGGCCCACCGGCCTCCCGGTGAAGGTGGAAGCAGCACTTCTCCGCGCGTAGACTCGGGCCCCTTGGTCGAGCCCCGCTACACGCTGCTCTTCGTCGACGACGAGCCGGACGTGCTCGACGTGCTGGCCCGGACCTTCGACAAGCGCTTCGGCGTGTTGACCGCCGCCACCGGCGCCGAGGCGCTCGCGATCATGCGCTCGCAGCGCATCGACCTGTTGGTGACGGACCAGAAGATGCCCGAGATGAGCGGCATCGAGCTGGTGTCCGCGGCGCGGGCGGCGGGGCACGACGTCACCGCCATCCTGCTCACCGGGTACACCGACCCCGACGACTTGATCGCCGCGATCAACCAGGGCCAGGTCTACCGCTACCTCACCAAGCCGTGGGACGTGAACGACCTCGTCGTCACGGTGAAGAACGCGCTCGAGTACACCCAGTTAAGGCGCGACAAGGACCGGCTGCTGACCCAACTGCGCAAGCGGTTCGAGGCGCTCTCGGTGCTCTACGAGGTCAGCAACCAGAGCGCGGGCGACGCGCCCACCTACGACGCGATCATCGACCGGGTGCTGAACGCGGTGAGCCGGGTGCTGCCGTACGACTGCGGCGCCGCCCTGGTGGCGCTCGCCGAGGGGCGGTCGGCTTCCTTAAGGCTTCGGGTGTCGGGCGTCGTCGGCGACAAGGGGCTGCTCTGGGTCAAGGACACCGTGCTGTCGGCGCACCGGAAGTCGTCGGGCCAGCTGCTGCCGGAAGACCGGGTCGTCACCCGGGTGGCCGGGTCGACCAGCGCCGAGGCGACGGCCCCGGCGACCTTCGCCAGCCAGCTCACCGTTCCGCTCGTCGCCAACGGCCGGCCGGTGGGCACGCTGTCGCTGTTCTCGTCGAAGCCGGGGGCCTACACCGCCGAAGACGGCGAGTTGCTCGACGTGCTCGCCAACCAGACCACCGACGCGATTCAGTCGCTGCGCGCGCATGAGGACGAATCGCGCCGCCGCATCGAGCTGATGGTCGAGTCGATGGCCGACGGCGTGCTGTTGACCGACGACAAGAACGAGATCGTCGTGCTGAACCCGGCGGCGCGCCAGCTGTTGCGGCTGACCGACGACCCGGCAGAGCTCACCGCCCGCCACCTGCAAGAGACGCTGGGCTTCTACCCGTTCGAGCTGGTGCGGGGCTGGGAATACGGCGGCGCCCAGGTGCTGCGCGAAGAGATCAAGATCTTCGACCGCACCATCCACTCGACGGTGACACCTGTGGCCGACGGCCGCGGCAACCTGCGCGGGGTGGTGGTGGTGCTGCGCGACATCACCGAGCAGAAGGCGCTGGAAGAGCGCAAAGACGAGTTCGTGTCGATGATCAGCCACGAATTGCGCACGCCGCTGACCTCGATCGCGGGCGCGCTCGACCTGGTGCTGAACTTCCTCGCCGGGGAGATCAACGAGAAGCAGCAGCGGTACCTCGAGATGGCGAAGGAATCGACCGAGAAGCTGAACGCCATCGTGGACGACCTGCTCGACCTGTCGAAGTTCGCCAAGGGCCGCATGAAGATGAGCTTCGAGGTGACCCACCTCGACGAGCTGGTTCGGCGGTCGGTCGAAAAGTACGGGCCCGCGGCGATCGAGAAGCGGGTGAAGATCTCGGTGCAGACCGACGATTCACCGCTGCGCGTGCTCGCCGACCCGAACCGCATCAACCAGGTGCTGAACAACCTGTTGACCAACTCGGTCAAGTTCACCTCGGAAGGCGGCGAGATTCGGGTGGACCTGCGGGCGAGCGCGGGCGCGCCCGGCTTCGCCACCTTGTCCTTCTGGAACAACGGCGAGGCGATCGCCGAGCAGAACCTCGAGCGCATCTTCGACCGGTTCGAGCAGGCCCGCACCGAGCGCACCCGGTCGGTGCGCGGCACCGGCCTGGGGCTGTCGATCTGCCGCAGCATCGTCGAGGCGCACGGGGGCCGCATCTGGGCCGAACCGTGCGAGGTGGGGGCTCGCTTCGTCGTCGTGCTGCCGGTCGAGCCGGCGGTCGAGTACCTGCGCACCGAGGGCGAGGCCCCGCAGAAGCCGCCGGGCCCGCCGCGCGGTTCGGTGCTCATCGTCGAGGACGAAGCGCAGGTGTCCTACATCCTGAAGGCGATCCTCCTTGCCCACGGCTACAAGGTGTACCTGGCCGCCAACGCCGACGAAGCGCTCGGGGTGGCGCGGCGGTACCGGCCCGACGTCATCCTGCTCGACATTCACCTGCCCGACGTAGACGGGCTGCAGCTGGCCGAGATCTTCCGGCACGACCCCGACACCCGCAGCGCGCCCCTCCTGGTGGTCTCGGCGTACGACGAGCGCGAGCGCGCGTTCCGGCAGGGGGCGAGCGCCTTCCTGGCCAAGCCGCTGCAGGTGGACAAGCTGATCGCCACGGTGGACGCGCTGGCCCGCGGCCGGGCGGGCCGCAACCAGGGCCGGGTGCTGGTGGTGGACGACGACGAGAAGATCTGCGCCATCTGCGCCGAGGTGCTGGCCAACCTGGGGTTCGAGGTCCAGTCGGCCCGGACGGTCGCCGAGGCCCGGGTGGCGCTGCACCGCGCCCGGCCCGACGTGCTGCTGCTCGACGTGGTGCTGCCCGACGGCGACGGCTTCAGCTTCCTCGAGGAACTGAAGGCAGAGCGGGCGTCGAGCCACCTGTCGGTGATCTTCATCTCGGCCCGCACCGAGACCTCGTCCAAAATCCGGGCGCTGAAGCTGGGGGGCGACGACTACCTCACCAAGCCCTTCGACGCGCTCGAGTTGGGGGCGCGGGTCGAGTCGGTGGTGCGCCGGAAAGATCTCGAGCTCGGGGCCTCGCCGACGACGCAGCTGCCGGGGTCGGCCGCCATCGAGCGCGACGTGCAGCGGCGGCTGGCCGAACGCCAGCCCTTCGCCTTCTGCTACTTGGACCTCGACAACCTGAAGGCCTACAACGACTACTACGGCTTCGCGAAGGCCGACGGCGTCATCCGCCAGACCGGTGACCTGTTGCGCGAGGTGGTGGGCCAGGTGGGCCGGCCCGGCGACTTCCTCGGCCACGTGGCCGGCGACGACTTCGTCTTCATCGCCGACCCGTCCACGGTGGACGCGGTCTGCCAGCGCACCATCGACGCCTTCGACCGCATCATTCCCCTCTACTACGACCGGCAGGACCGCGAGCGGGGCTTCATCGAGGCCGAAGACCGGTACGGCGAGAAGCGCAAGTTCCCGATCATGAGCGTGTCGATCGTCGCGGTGATGTGCGACGGCACGTCGAACAACCACGCCCAGCTGGCGCGGCTTGCGGCCGACATGAAGAAGAAAGCCAAGGCCATCCAGGGCTCGGTTTACCTGCGCAGCGATCGCGAACGGGCGGTACGCTCGGCCGCGGGATGAGGCTCTACCAGCAGCTGGTGCTCTTCATGCTCGCCGCCACGGTGCTGCCGCTGGCGGTGGTCGGCTTCTGGCTGTTGAACCGCAGCGAAGCCGAGCTGGTGCGGCGAATCCAGTCCGAGCAGCGGGTGGAGGTCGAGGCGGTGGCCGAGTCGAGCGCCGCCCAGCTCGACACCGCGATGGCGGCGGTGAAGACGACCGCCGGGCTGTTCCCCTGGGCCGACCTGACGCCCGCCCACGAAGCCGGCGCGTTGAAGCTGCTGTACGAGCAGTCCGAGCTGGTGGCGGGGGTGGTGATCGTCGGCGGCAGCGGCGAGCCTTCGGCCCCCTTTCCCTCCGACGGCAGCCAGGCTTCGAACCGGCACCCGGACTTCGAGGCGGCGGGCGCGGCTCGGCGCCTCTCGGGGGCGATGCACCTCGACCAGATCTCGCAGCATGCGCCCATGATGAAGGTGGTGCGGTCGGGGGTCTACGCGGCAGCCGGGGGCGGCGCGGCCTACGCCATCGCGCTGAAGGTGGAGGACGGCGACGCTCCGCGCTTCGTGTTGGCCGAGCTCGGGCTGGGCAACGTCGAGGTCTCGCTGCGCGCCCGCGCCACCGGCGGCAGCCAGATCGACCTGGTCGACCCGGTCGGGACGTCGGGGCTGGTGGTCGCGTCGTCGGCGCCGGGGCGGGCGCTGAGTCCGGTCGATCCGCGCCTGTGGGCCGCGGCCGGGCCGCTGGTGAAAGACGAAGGGGCGGTGAGCTTCACGGTGACCCTCGACAAGCACCAGCTCGCCGCGGTGGCCGCGGTGCCGAGGGAGGTGGGGCTCGTGGCGGTGGCCGCGGTCGCCGAGGACCAGGCGCTCGCGCCGGTGCGCGCCATGCGCCGCACCGTGCTCGGGGCCATCGGCGGGGCGCTGGGCTTGCTGCTCTTCGTCGGCTTCGCCTTCACCCGGCGGCTCAACGTCCGGCTGCGTCGGGTGACGGAAGGGGCCGAGGCCTTCTCGCGGGGCGAATTGTCCAGGCGCATTCCGGTCGAGGGGGCCGACGAGTTGGCCGAGCTGTCGGGCACCTTCAACCGCATGGGGGCCGAGCTGGAAGGGGCGCGCGCGCGGCTGCAGAAGTGGAACGACAACCTGAAGCAGGCGGTGGACGAGGCGACCGCGGAGTTGCGCGCCGCCCAGGAGAAGCTGCTCGAGGCGCAGAAGCTGGCCGCGGTGGGCCAGCTCGGCGCCGGCGTCGCCCACGAGATCAACAACCCCCTGTGCGGTATTTTGGGCAACGCGCAGCTCATGATGCTCGACCGCGCCGAAGGCGACCCCGACTTCGAGACGCTGCGGCACATCGAGCAGAGCGCCAAGCGCTGCAAGGACATCACCCAGAACCTGTTGCGCTTCTCGCAGAGCCAGGGGCCGGCGAGCCTCAGGCCGACCGATTTGAATGCCGTAGTGCGCGAGGCCTGCGAGGCCAGCCAGAAGCAGGCCTCGGGCGACGGCGTCACCCAGACCGTCACCCTCGAACCGGGTCCCCTGATGACCAGCGGCGACCCGGCCCAGCTCTCGCAGGTGGTAGGCGCGTTGCTCGCGAACGCCCGCACCGCGATGGCCAAGACGGCGCAGAAAGAGCTCTCGGTCTCGACCCGCCGCGACGGCGAAGAGCTGGTGCTCGAGGTGAGGGACACCGGCAAGGGCATCAAACCCGAACACGTCAAGCGCATCTTCGAGCCGTTCTTCACCACCAAGGACGTCTGGTCGAACATCGGGCTCGGACTGTCGATCGCCTACCGCGTGCTGACCGAGCACCGGGGCCGCATCGACGTGGCGACCGAGGTGGGCAAGGGCAGCACCTTCACGGTGCGCCTGGCCAAGCCCTCGGCCGACGCGAAGCCGGCGGCGGCGAAGGGCACCGAACCGCGGTCTGCGGGCGGGCAGGGGCTGGGCATCACCGGGTAGGGCGGGCCCGCGCGGAGCCCACGGCACTACCGGTGCCGGACGATCGCGCCGCCCGGCCCCACCGCCCAGACGCCCGCGTCGGCGAGGCCGGTCACCTTCGACACGACGGCCATCGGCGTGGTCCGGAAGGTCAGCGCGCCGCCGGCCCATTCCCAGGCTCCGCCGTCTCCGCCCACCACCCAGGCGTGAGTGTCGTTTTCGACCCAGACGCCGCCGAAGGTGTCGGTGGCGCTGCCCGTGGGCACCTGAACGAAGCCGCCGCCCGCGACCCGCTTCCAGATGTTGCCGCCAGTGCCGACCGTCCACACCTCGAGGCCGCCGTCGGCGAGCCGGGCGCCGTGGACGCCGCGCAGTTCGGTCGGCCACCCGACGGCTGTCTCGACGACCCAACCCCCGCCGTCCGGCGGGTAGCCGTCGAAGCGGAACACCGTCCCGTCGTTGGCGCTCATCCACGCCTGGCGGGGGCCCACGCCCCAAATGCCGGTCAGTTCCTGCCAGTTGCCCGCGATGGGGAGCAGCGGCAGGTCGTTCTGGGGAAGCTGGCCCCCGTAGAGGACGCCGGCCGGAGGATTCTGCGTGCTGCCCCCCCAACCCACCACGTGCACGTTGCCGTCTTCGAAGCCCCAGACCGCGTCAAAGCCGTACTGGTCCATGCCGTGCGCGCAGGCGCTACCGCCGATCGGCACCGACACCATCTCGGACCAGCCCGCCACGGCGAAGGCGGTGCGCGCCGGGCTGACCCAGAGGGCGACGGGGCTGAAGGCCTGGGCGGGGGAACAGAGGTCGGCCGCCCAACTTCCGGTGGCCGGAAGGCGCCGGTAGAATGCCGCGCCGGCGTCGCCGCCGCCAACGGCTTCAACGGTGTCACCGTCGAGGGCGAAGATGTCGTTGACCGGCCAGGCCGGCGACCCGGCTACGGACCATTCGGTGCGCCAGGCGCCCGCCAGGTTGTTCGCGAAGTAGCCTCCGGTGCCCACCGCCATCGCCCTACCCGGTCCCAGAGAGGCGATGCCCGTCAGCGTGGCCCCGGAAAGGCCGGGCAGCGCCGCGGTGGCCCAGGTTCCGCCGTCCGAGTGCAGCACTTGGCCGTTCGCCGCCGCCACCCACAGATCGGCCTCCGAGCTGCCGGTGAGCCCCTGGTATGTGGTCCCCGCGTCGAACGTCGTGGCCACCGTCCAGCCTCCGCCGTCGAGGTAGGCCAGGTTACCGGGTCCGGTGACGAGGTAGAGGTTGCCGAGGCCGTCTCCCCAGACGCCCCGAACTGGATTTCCGGACGCGACGGTCGAGGTGGTCCATGTCGACCCGGACAGGCGTATCCAGTTGACGCCGGCGAACGCCCAGGCCCCGCCGTCGGGAAGGCCGTACAGGGCCACCACGTTCGTGGCGATAGAGGTGGTCTCGAGCTGCCACTGGCCCGCCGCGCTGCGGGCCAGCATCGTCCCGCCGGCGCCCGCGGCCCGAGCCACCCCGCCGCCGAAGGCGAATACGGAGTTCAGGTTCATCGTCTGGCCGGTGGTCTCACGCGTCCACTGCGTGCCGTCGAAGCGGAGCACGACGCCCAAATCGCCCACCGCGTAGACGTCGTCGCGGCGTGACCCGTGGATGGCCTTCAGGTTCGACCGGACCTGGGTGTCGATCGCGGACCACTGGGTTCCATTCCACGATAGGAGCGTGCCCACGTCTCCGACGGCCCAGGCCTCGGTCGCCGAGGCGGCCCAGACTGCCCTCAGCGAGTTTCCCTGCGGCAGGGGGTTTTCCCAGCACCAGCCCTGCGAGGTGCAGAGCCGCGCCAGGCCGCAGAGGTTGGGGGCTGAGGCGCCGCAGGTCTCGGTGCCGGGGCAGACGGTGCCGGCGTCGGCGCACTGCAAGGCGCGGCCGCACCCGTCGTCGATCGACCCGCACGCGTTCGGGCTCGCCGGGCAGGCGGCGGTGGGCACACAGCCCGCGTCCGCGATAGGGCCACCGTCAGTTCCGGCGAGTCCTCCGTCGGCGGTGCCCGAGTCGCCCGGGGGGCCGCCGTCGGGCCCCGCGTCGTAATCGCCGCCGTCGCCCGAAGTTCCGCCGTCAGGCCCCGCGTCGCCGGTGTTTCCGCCGTCGGGGGCGCCGCCGTCGGTCGCTCCGTCTTCGAGCGTGCCCGAGTCTCCGCTGGTGGAAGTGCCGGGACCCTCGGCCGGGTCGCACCAGCCCTCGACGCACCGGTAGCCGGCCTGGGCGCAGCCGCCGTCGGTTTCGCAGCGGTAGAGGACGCCCGTCGGCAGGCCCGAGCACCCGAACCCCGCCAGCGTCATTCCGAAGGCCAGCGCAACCGCCCTGGTATCGCGCCTCTCCCATCGCATCCCGCGAAGCCTAGCGCACCCCCGCGGGCCTAGTCCGTGTTACTGCACAGGAGGTGCGATTGGGGCTACCATCGGCCCCCAACCTGAACGCCCACCCGATGTCAGCACCTGCTCCAGCGTGCCCCAACTGCGGGAGGCCCCTCTCGCCCGAAGGCCTTGCCTGCACTTGCCAGGACACGCCTGCCGAAAAAACGCTCGTGCGCAAGGACCCGCTGTTGGGCTCGAAGGTCGGCGACTACGAAATTCTCGAACGCATCGGCGAAGGCGGCATGGGCATCGTCTATCGGGGAATCCAGCCGCTCATCCAGAAGCGGGTCGCCATCAAGGTGCTGCGGCCCGACGTGGCGGCCGACCCGGTGCAGGAACAGCGGCTGGTGGAAGAGGCGGTCGCGGTCAACGCCATCTCGCACCGCGGCATCGTCGACATCTTCGGCACCGGGTCGCTGCCGGACGGGCGCCGGTACGTGGTGATGGAATTCCTCGAGGGAGAACCGCTCGACTTCATCGTCTCGGAGCGCAGCCCGATGGCCGCGGCCGAAGCGCTGCCCCTGGTGGACGAGGTCTGCTCGGTGCTGGCGGCCGCCCACGCGGCCGGCGTGGTGCACCGCGACCTGAAGACCGGCAACATCTTCGTCGTCCGCCAACCGGACGGCGCGCGCTACGTGAAGGTGCTCGACTTCGGGCTGGCCAAGCGCAGCCGGTTTCCCGGCGCCCGCACCGCGCAGAGCGTGAACGCCCAGGTGGTGGGAACTCCGGACTGCATGGCCCCCGAGCAGGCCCGCGGCGAGGAAGTGAGCGCGCGAACCGACCTGTACGCGCTCGGTGTGGCGATGTTCGAGATGTTCACCGCGCGGCTGCCCTTCATCGCGCCGACGGCCATCGAGGTGTTGATGCGGCACCTCGACACGCCGCCCCCGGTGCCGTCGTCGATCGTCGCGGGAATCCCTCCGCAGGTGGACGGGCTCATCTTGCGGCTCCTGGCGAAAGACCCGGCGGCCCGCCCCGAGAGCGCCGAAGCGGTGCGCGGGGAGATCGCGCGCGTCTGCCGCGAACTGGGGGTGCGGCCGGGGCTTTCGGGCGCGGCCGGCCCACGGCCGGCTCCCGACCTCGACCAGACGTTGCCGGCCGGGGTGGCGGTGCCCGACCTGGCCGTTCGCAAGCAACCGCTGCCGGCAGCGGAAACCGAAGAGATCTCGACCCAGCCGGTCGTGGTCGGAGAGTCTTCACCTTGGCGGCGCGCCGTGCTGATCGGCCTCGGCGGCTGCATCGTCGCGCTCTCTGTCGTCGTCGGGTGGCTGATGTTCACCAACGGTTCCCGGCCAGTGCCGGCAGCTCAGCCCGCGCGGCCTCCAGTAGCGTCAACGGCCACGGACCCGGGGCCGCCGGTCGAGCCTCCCGTTCCCGTCCGGGTTACGGCCCCCGTGACGTCGACGGTGGGGGTGGCCGCGCCCGGGGCCGATCCCAAGGTCCCGCGGCCGGCGCCCGACGCCTCGCACGGACCGCGCCCCGAGGCAGGCCCGTCGTCGGCGGCGCTCGAGCAGCGAATCGCCGATCTCGAGAAGAAGTTCCGGGCCTCGGGTCGCCCCGACGAGCTCGACCCGACGGCGCTGAAGCTGCTCGACCGCTATCGCATTCAGGCGACCGCGGCGAAGACGCCGGCAGATCGCAAGAAGATCATCCGCGCCCTCGACGACTGGAAGCGCACCTTCCTCCACTGATGACCTCGGCCCGGCGCCGTGGCAGGATTGCGCGGCGATGCTCGCGGCGGCCCTCACGGTCTCACTCCTTTCGGCCAGCCCCTCGTCGGCGTCGGGCCTGACGGTCCTCGTCGCGCGCCGCACCGGCGTCAGCGTCGAGCGCGGCAAAGAGCTGGCCCTGGCGGTGACCGCGTCGCTCGCGGCCTCGGGCTTCAACGTCGCCCTCATGCCGGACGCCGCCCTGAAGAAGCTGGCCTCGGTGGGCGTGAAGGACACCGCCATCTGCGAGGGCAAGCGACCGTGCCTGGCCGAGATCGGTCGCCAGCTCCAGGTGGACCTGGTGGTGGGCGTCGCGGCCAGCGAAATCCAAGAGGACATGTCGGTCTACGTCGAGGCAATCGCGACCTCCGACGCGGCTTCGGTGGCGAAGGACGGCTTCGTGGTGCCGGCCGGTGCCGTCCGCGAAGTCAGCGCGGGCCTGGCGCCGTTCCTCGAGGCGCTGCGAAAGGCGCTCGTGCCGGCCGGCGCAACGACTCCGGTCGCGAGCGGCCCGGGGGCGGCGCCGCCTTCCCCCGACTCGCCCACGGTCGGCGCGGGCACCGCGCCCGACGCTCCGGTGGCGGGCTCGCACCCGGTCCTGACGCCCTCGGAGGGGGCTCCGGACCCCTTGCTCGTTTCAACCCGGTCCTCGCGCATGCCGTCGGTCGCCGCCGCGGGCGGGGCGGTGGTGGCGCTGGGGTTGGCCGCGTACTTCGGCGCCAATGCCATGACCGAGAAGGGCCGCCTGGCGCGGGCCGACCTCGATCTGGGCGGCAACCAGGCCGGGTCGACCCTGCGCGGGTCAGACGCGCTGGCGCGCAACCAGACCGCCAACGCCGAGTTGGTGGGAGCGTTGGCCGCTGGAGTCCTGGGGCTCGGCCTCGAAGCGGCGGCGCTGGCTCTCGACCCCGACCGCGCCTTGCCCCCGCAGCGCTAGGGCAGGGCCCCTTCTTTCTTGCGCGTCACTCCGGCCGCGGGCAGGCTCGGGGCAATTCCTGGCACCCGACCTCGAGGACTGGATGACCCGAATCGCACCGGCGCTCTTGCTCGGCCTCTTGGCCGCCCCCGCGGCTGCGCAAATTGACCTGCCCGGGCAAGGGGGTGGGCCTCAGCAGACCGAGACGCCGCCTGGCCAGTCGGGCGGCACCACCGTCGAGCCGACGAATGCCGACTCGGTCAACGCCACGCCCATCTACACCGGGCCGGTCGAACCGATTGCCAAGAAGAACCCGCTGCTCAAGTTCGGCGGCGAAGGCTTCCTTCAGATGTTTCCGATGTCGAGCGACGGAGGCCACCTGTCGATTCACGCGGGTGCCCGCCTGATCGGTGGCTACTCGATCATGAAGATGATTCGCGCCACCGGGCTCTTGTCGCTCGGCTTCGCGCTCGACGACCGCGCCGACGCCGCCACCATGATGGGGCTGGGCGCCGAGGCCGACTTCGAGACGCTGCTCCCGAAAGTCACCCCGTTCGCGCGGTTGTCGTACGAGTTCACGCTCTACCGGTCCAACTTCGCCCGGCCAGCCAACTCGCTGGCCCTGACCGCGGGCGTGCGCTTCCTCCGCACGATGTCCGCGTACCTCTTGCTGGGCGGCGACTATTACGGCGGCGTCACGGTGGGGCTCGGCTTCGCGGCCGGGTTCTTCTAGCCGGACGCGGCAAGGCCGGACGGGGTGCAGTCGCCCGCCCGGCCCAGACGCCCGCTGGCTTTCAGGCGGGTTACTTCTCGAGCTCACCCTCGCTCAGGTTCTTGACCCAGTTGCGCTGGGCGACCCGGTCGTAGGTGAGGCTGATGAACTGGCCCGGCACCAGCGACTTGATGGCGTCGGGGTGCGCGTCGAACGTCGCGGATTCTCCGGTGCCCAGGTTGAGGGTCACCCGGCCGTCCGCCTTGTTGACCGCCGACACCGCCCCGGTGACGGTGGTGGTGCGCGCGAAGCTGCCCGAGATGGCCGACTGCCCCATCTGGCTCAGCCAGCGCGAGTCACCAAACTTCTCGTAGCTCAAGTCGGCGACCTCGCCGCGCTTGAAGTCCGCCAACTGCGCGGGGGTGCCGCGAAGGGCGATGGACTCCCCGCCGCCCAAGGCGACGATGATCTCACCCAGCCCGTAGTCGACGCGGGTGACCGCGCCTCGGACATGGCCGCTCACGGCCGCCCTGCCGTGCATCGGGTTGAGGGACATCTCACTCGGTGGGGCCTTCTCCTGCATCGGCTTGTCGTCCGCCAGCAGCAACGCTGGAGCCAACAGGGCGCCGAGCAACGTCATTCGAAATGCGCTCATGGTGTTCTCCTTGTGATCGGGTTTGGAGCGTTCTGCGCTCGACGGGAAGGTGCTCACGTCGGTCAAGTCCGCCAGACGGCCCCCGGCAACTCGAACGTCGCCCGAGCGGCCCGGGGTCAGCGCGCCCGCAGCGGCGCGGGGGAACCGGGCATGAGCCACCGCTGGCCGTCGATGACCCTGAAGCGCACTCTCACCGCCTGGCCCACCGCGGCCCTCGCCAGGTCGACCGGGTGGCCGCGGACGACGAAGGGCTCGCCGTCGACCGAGAAAGTCACCTGGCCGGCGGCGAAGTCTCTGCCTGTCAGCACGCCGAGCGCCGTGCCCCCCCGAGCGAAGGCGAGGCCGTCGAAGCGCGAGGGCCCCGGGTCGACCCACCACGCTCCGCCGTGGACCCTGCAGTCGAAGGCGGCGTCCTGGCCGGGCGCGAGCAGCGCGAGCTCGTCCGGGCGGGCGTGCAGGCGCCAGGTGCGGTTCCCCCCAAAGAGGTCGAGCGCCCCGTGTCCTACATCGACCGCGTCGACGCGACCGAGAAGCGTGGTGTATCCAGGAACGCGAATAAGAAGAGGTCGCGAACCCTGGCCTTCCATTCCCGCCACAGCGCTCTTGGTTTCAGCTTCACGGCCCGGGGCGCGGCCTCCCCAGGCGCCCGCCGCCGCGAGCGCCGCGCCCGCGGCCAGCGCCAGCCAGATGCCGCGCCCATCGGTCCCCGCGCTCAAGAGCCGCCCCCCTCGCCCACGCCCCCGCCGATGATGGACACGGCGCCGCCGGGGCGCACCCGCCGATGACCCGAGAGTCGAACCGAGCCCGGAAGGAGCGACGATTGAACTCGCGTACCTGGAGTCTGTTGGCCGGCCTGTGCCTGGCCGCGCCGCTGTCGGCCTTCGC
>JAHFDQ010000467.1 GCA_023248915.1 Archangiaceae bacterium
TGCCACCACCACCCATTCTGAATCAGCGACACCGAGCGAGGGGTCGACCGGCCTGGTCGAGGTCGCGTCGGCCGTCCCGATGGAAGTGACGGTGGGCACCCGGGTCTTGGGCCGCACCCTGGGGCCGTTCGAGCTGGAAGTAGGTCCCCAGGTGCTCAAGCTGCAGAATCGCGATCTGGGGCTCGCCAAACGCGTCTCGGTCGTCGTCGACGGGGGAAAGACTCAGCTGGTTCGGGTGCCCATCGGCAGGGGGTCGCTGGACGTGCGGGTGTCCCCCTGGGCCGTGGTGAAGATCGACGGCCGCATGGCGGGCACGACGCCGCTGCCGCCGCAGGACGTGCTGGAAGGGCGCCACGTGCTCGAGCTGTCGAACCCGCGCCTCGGCAGGTCGAAGAAGATCGCGGTGTCGGTGGCGCCTGGCGAACGGAAGGTGATTCGCGAGACCTTCGACTGACGCTTCGCCCCTGCCTTCGCGTCAGTCCTTGCAGCACAACACGCCGCCCTTGTCCGAGTTACCCACGGCGCGGCCGTCGTAGCTGCATGAGTAGGTCGGGCAGCCTCGCTTGGTGACGATGGCGCCCTCGTGGAGGTGGCTGTTGGTGCCGCCGACACACTGCCACGGGCCGAGGTTGGGTTCGGCTTCGTTGAAGCCGCAGGTTGCGGCCTGCATGCTGGCCAGCGCGCGGGTCAGCGGGCCGCAGCCCTTGTCCGGGGCAAGCTGGGTGCCCAGGTTTCCGCACCCGAACACGTCGTTGTCGCCTTGGCTGTTGGCGTCGCAGGTCGTGTTGTTCTGGCTGTGCTGCTCGACGGCGAAGAAGAGCGACTTGTCGGGCGCGCCGATGGGCACCGCGTCGCCGCAGCCGGCGGGGGCCTTCGCTGCCACTTCGTCCTTGCCGCGGCAAACGTGCCAGCTCGCCGCGCACAGGTCGATGGCCGAGCAGCCCGTGCCTTCGACGTTCGGCGAGGTGTTGCCTCCGTTGCGATTGCAGGTGGGCGTCATGCCAGTGCGGGTGACTCCGCCTTCCGTCCATGCGCCCGAGCAGCCGGCGATGGAAGGGTAGGAGGTCAGCGACAGGAAGCCCTCGCGCGTCTCGTCGGCGCAACCCGCGCTTGGCACCGCGCCCGCGTCGGGCTTGCCGGCGTCGGGGCTGGCCGGACTTCCGGAATCGACCCAGCCGGCGTCAGGGGGCGCGGGGGTGCCCGCATCTTCGATCACCTCGGACGGATCAGCCTCTGCCTCGGGAACGGCCGCAGGCTCGCGCGCGGGCGGGACGCCGGTGAGGCGGGGGTCGCCACAGTCGCAGCCGGCCACGAAGGCGAGCGACACGGCCGCGACCAACCCGAGGGAGGGTGACCTTCTTGCCGGGCGCATGGTCGGCTCCGAGGCGAAAATGGGACGGGCGTCGAACCGCCGTGTACTGGAACCCCCGTGAAGAATCAACGCAAGATGTCGCCGGAGCGTGCCGCCAGACAGCCCGCCTAGAGTCCGCTGGCCAACTGGGTGAAGAGGTCTCCGCCGTTGGCCACCGAGTCGGCGTTCTGGTCGTCCCAGTCGAACAGGTACCAGGCGTCGGGGTAGCTGCCGAGGGAGGGCAGCATCACGTTCGACCAAAAGTAGGCCGCGGCCTGGGTGCCGTAGCCGTTGCCGCACACCCCGTAGCCGATGAGGGTCAGCGTTCCGCTCACCGGGTCGGTCGCGAGCTCGATCAGGAACTTGTCGTGGTGGGGCGTGCACTCGGACACTGTCATCGAGGTCAGGGTCACGTCGTTGCTGCGCCGCTTGAACGAGTAGGTGTCGACGCCGTTGGTCGAGAAGTAGACCTTGGTGACCTTGTTGGTCCGCTCGAGCCACTTGACCGGCTTGTTGGGGAAGGGCCCTCCGGCGGTGACGACGGTCGAACCGCCGCCGATGACCAGGGCTCCCGTCGTCTGGTCCACCCAGGCTGGGTTGCTCTGCGCGCCGTAGGTGATCACCGTCGTCGCCGAGCAGTACTGGTGAATCGTCGAGGCCAGCACGACGGTGGCGGCGTCGTCGATCGCGATGCCGTCGTAGATGGCGTAGACGGTCTTGTTGGCGCAGAAGTTCGGGAAGACCCGGTTCACGCAGGCGAGCCCGTCGCAGAACTGATCGGTGCCGCAGGCGACGCCGCAGCCGCCGCAGCTCGCCTGCGTGTTGATGGGGGCGCAATTGCCGCCGCAGCACCCCGAGCCCGCCCCGCAGGAGTTGCCGCAGGCGCCGCAGTGGGCCGCGGTGTCGAGGCTCGAGCACAGCCCCTGGCAGCAGGTCTGGCCCGCCCCGCAGGCGTTGCCGCAGGCGCCGCAGTTGGCGACGTCGGCTTGGGAATCGACGCAGTGCTGGCCGCAGCAGTCCTTGCCGGCGCCGCAGGGGTTCGACGGGCCGCAGGCGGCGATGCACGCACCGCTAGAGCAGATCTTCCCGGCGACGCACTGGGAGTCGGCGGTGCAGCCCGAGCAGGAATGGTCGGCGAGGCAGGCGTAGCCTCCACAGTCGGCGCTCGTCTTGCAGCCGCGCTCGCAGACGTGATCGGCCCGGCAGTAGTCGCCGGACGGGCAGTTGTCGGTCGCACCGGGTAAGCAGGCGACGCAGGCGTGGGTCGAGAGGTCGCAGCGGGGAACCGCGCCGCCGCACTGCGCGTCGGTGAGGCACGCCACGCAGAGCCCGGACGGGACGTCGCACAGCAGCCCGCCGGCGCACCCGTGAGTCGCCGTGCAGCCCGCGATGCAGGCGTTGCCCTGGCAGACGGTGCCGAGGGCGCAGCCGGTGTCGCCGAGGCAGGCCACGCAGGCGTGGGTCGCCGGATTGCAGGTCGAGGTCGGCGCGTGGCAGTCGGAGTTGGAGACGCAGGCCACGCAGGTCGAGGTGGCCGGGTTGCAGGAAGGCAGTTGCGGGGAGGTGCAATCGGCCGAGCTGAGGCAACCGACGCAGATCTTCCCCGACGGGTCGCAGATTTGTCCCGGAGGGCAGGTCGGGTTCTGCGCGGAGCAGCCGGCGGTGCAGGTGTGGTTTGGCGAGCAGATTCGGCCCGTGCCGCAGTGGAAGTCGGTGGCGCACTCGACGCAGTCGGAGCTGCCGGCGAGGCAGAAGCCGCCTCCGGCGCAGCCCGCCGTCTCGGTCGCGCAGCCGTCCGCGCACTTGCCGTCGTCGCCACAGACCTGGCCGCGGGCACACGGGGCGGACGGGCCGCACTGCCCGCAGGTGCCGTCGGCGAGGCAGAGCCCCGAGGCACAGGTGTTGTCCGCGTAGCATTCGACGCAGGTGTTCGGAAGGCCGGGGCGGCCGCAGATGGTTCGGCCGGTGCCGGCGCAGTCGGCGTCGGACTGGCAGACGACTGCTGGATTTCCGCGCGGACAGCCGAGGAGGGTGGCCGTGGCGGTGGCAAGTGCGAAGGCAGCTAGAGGTTTCAGGGACATAGGGAGACACACTCCTCGGTTCACCTGTGATTGTCGCGTTGCGCCGCCCACAGTTGCTTACATGGGCCGAAGCCGGGGAACGCGACTTGACGCGAAGCGGTGGACCCGCGTATCGAGGCGCGCCCATGAGGTCGACCGTGCTCAAGAAGCTTCCGATTCTGGCTCTGCTGGTTCTCCCCAACTGTGGTCCCGCTGACCTGACGCAAGGACAGAACGACTCCGGGTCGAGTGTCGATTCGGGCGGGGGCGATGACGGCGGAGGAAATCCTGGGGTTGACGCCGGTAACGGCGGCGGCGGCGGTGGCGGCGGAGGTGGCGGCGGTGGCGGCGGTGGCGGTGGCGGGAGCGCGGGCGTGGAGTTGAATCCGGGATGGATCGGCGGTCAGTGCACCAGCGGAGCCAGTTGCTCGAACGCGAGCTTCACGGGCACTCCCGTCTGCGTCACGGTCGACATGCCCGGAGGCTTCTGCACCCAGTCCTGCACGCTCGGCGGGTCCGGTTCGTACATCTGCCCCGACACCACGGTTGGCGCGGGCACCCTGAACACCGTCACCAGATGCATCGACGCCGCGGGCACTCCTCAGTGCGTCGCCGAGTGCGACTTCACTCTGTCGCCCACGGGGTGTCGCCCCGGCTACACCTGCGAGCTGCGCGAACGGTACAACCAGTCCTCGAAGATCTTCGCCGTTTGCCTTCCGAGCGCGCTCGAGCGATGGCCCGGGGAACCCACGCTCGCCAACGACATCGGCGGAGCCTGCGCGTCGAACCACGACTGCGCCAACAAGGCGTGCATTCCGATGTCGGGTGGCTACTGCACGAAGATGATGTGCGACGTCGCGGGCTGCCCGACAGGGTCGGCTTGCTTCATCCTCGATTCGTCAGGGACGACCGCCTGCTTGAAGACCTGCTCCGCTGCCAACCAGTGCCGCGAGGCCGAGGGCTACACTTGCGACGCCGACAGCACCTGCTACCCGGGGGCAACGCAGGGCCACACGTGGAACTCGGCCGTCGGAGTCGCCGACTGCGCCAACGCCTGGGGGTCTGCGGGCAACCTCTTGTCGTCCTGCGACACCGTGAAGGACCACTACATCGTCGTCCACAAGTCGGCCCGGAACGTCGCGCTGTGCAACGCCGGCTCGCTCGTGTCGAACCACGAGGCGGGGCTCGGGTTCGCACCCACCGGCGACAAGGTCGAGCAGGGCGACGGCAAGACGCCCGAAGGCGTCTTCTACGTCGCGAACACCCTGCCCAACTCGAGCTACTACAAGGCATTCCTGATCAGCTACCCAGACAAGGCCGACGCGACCCGCGGCCTGACCGCGGGCCTCATCTCATCGACCGAGAAGTCCCAGATCGACTCGGCGCAGACCAACTGCACCATTCCGCCCCAGAGCACCGGGCTCGGCGGGTACGTCGAGGTCCACGGCAACGGCGGCAGCTCGGACTGGACGCTCGGCTGCGTCGGGCTCGCGGACACCTCGATTGACGCCCTCTGGACCTCGCTCAAGGTGGGCGACACCATCGTCGTCCTCCCCTGATCGGCGAGCCGGACCGGCGTCGCCACGATGCCGCGACGCCGAAGCGCTCACCCTCAGGGCGTAGACCGCGCCACG
>JAHFDQ010000103.1 GCA_023248915.1 Archangiaceae bacterium
AGAAACCGGTACAACGGCACCGAGGTGGGCCGACCCGACAACGCGGTGGCGGCAATCCTCTATCCGTACTCGCGCTACTACAACCTCGTCGGAAACGTGCTGGGCGAGTCGGGCTTCCACCAGAGCTACCAGGAATCGCCCACCGCGCACCCGTCTCGGCCGGTCTACATGGTCGGAACCGGAGCTTCCGATGTCCCGGACGACCCGCTCACTGTCACGTCGACCTTCCGCTGGGGAAATTACGACACGGTGAACGCCGCCGCCCTCTTCGACGCGGCGGAGGTCCCCAGCGGCCTCTCCCAGTACGCCAACCCCGTCCCGGCCAGCAACGCCCTTCCAGCTTCCTTCTACTTGAACGCCAAGCCCACCTGGTGGGGGGTGATGCCCTGGCCGGCGGCGGGCCCGGACGTCACCGGCGGCGACCTCGCGGGGGTGGGCGGGCACGCCTACCAGATACCGGCCGAGGTCTGCTTCTCGACCGTCATGGGGGGCCCGGCGGACGGCACCGGAGCCCCACGGACGTTCAGCGCCGCGAGCTGCTACTGAACGAAGGACTGTCACGCCGGCGGAGTTGCTGCCTGGGCGGCGACGACGGCTTCGCACTTTTTCCCGGGAGCCCCGCGATCGACCACGGCACTCCGACCATCGACACGGTCGACATCCGCGGCCGGCCGCTTGCCGGCGCCCCCGACATCGGTGCCTACGAGCACGTCCCCTGAAGGGTTGCCTTTCAGCCCGGGCCGCTACTCGACGGACAGCAGCTTCACCCGCTTGTAGATGCGCCGGTCGAGCGGCATGCGCGCGTCGATGAAGCGCAGCGCCTCGTCGAACTCGAAGCTGAAGGTCGGCACCGGCGGCGTGATGGAAATGACCAGCTCGAACTGCCACAGGCTGACCAGCCGGTCCCGGCCCAGCACCACTTCCGGAGGCGGGGGCGGCAGCTTCTCGGCCGCGCTCCGAACGTCGGCGACCGCCTCGTGGTCCACGTGGGCGTCGTTCGACGGGTTCACCAGCTCGACCGAGAGCAGCGCCCCCGACGCGTCCTGAACCACCTTCAAGGTCGCCCTGCGCGTCGAGCGGAACTCTCGGCCCATCTGGCGTTGGATCTCGCGGCGCCTCGCCAGGTTGGAGTCGAGCCGGTCGCTGGGGTCGACCGGGCGGCGCGACCGGCCGGGCGCGGGGTCGGAATCGGTCAGCGGGGTGCCGTTCGCCCCGAAGGCGGCGGCGTGCTCGAGCCAGATGCCATTCCAGGCCTTGCTGTTCTCGGCGAACTGTTCGGCGTAGCCCTTGAGGCCGCGGCGCGACACCGCCCGGTCGGCGTCCCAGGCGCGAATGAGCTGCTTGCCGAGCGCGGAGTAATAGGGGTGCACCAGCCCTCGGTCGACCCTGGCCCGGCCGAGGGTCTCGCGCGCAGCCTCGCCGACCAGGTCCGCCGGGATGGGCGGGGCGCGCAGCCCCGAGGGCCCTTCGGGCGGCACAAGGGACGGCGCCACCGCGAGGTCCGACGACGGCACGGCCATGAAGGGCTGCGCCGAGGGAGCGTCAGCGGTCGGCGCATCGGCCGCGAAGGGCGCGCTCAGGCGCGGCCCCGGGCGCGGCTCGGGGCTGGCGGGAGTGGACGGCGAGGAGTCGGGCCGTTCCGAGGCGCGCGGGGGCGAAGTCCGCGGCGCGGGCGGAGAGGGAGTCACGAGCCGTGGCGGTTGTTCCGATGCAACCTCCCTCAGCTCCACCTCCACCACGGTGAACGGGGCCGTCCGCCGGTCTGGCTCGGGCTGAGCCGCGAGCCACACGACCAGAAGCGCGTGCAGCATTGCGCTCGCCGCCAGCGCCGCGAGCGTGCGTCTGGACCGGCTCCTCGGCATCGCCGGGAGCTTTAACCGCTTCCGGCGTGAAACGCCCGCTGCTCAGCGGTCGACGGTCGCGTACGGGTCGGACGGCACCCTCGAAGGCAGTCGCGCAGACGAAACACAAGGGCCGCTCTCGACAGGTCTACTCGCTAGGTGGTTTCCTGATGGCAAAGCCAGAGATTTCAAGGTTCTTCGGCATCATCGTGGCGCTGCTCTACAACGATCATTCGCCTCCGCACTTTCACGTTCGCTACGGCGAACACCAGGCCTCAGTCGCGATCGATCCGCCCGCGCTGCTCGCCGGGAGCCTCCCTCCCCGCGCCCTCGGGCTCGTGACGGAGTGGGCCGTGTTGCACCGCGACGAGCTGCTGGCTAACTGGGAACGAGCGCGGGCGCGGCAGCAGCCGCTACCGGTTGCGCCCTTGGAGTGACCGATGATGGTTCAGATTGTCGACGTGCAGCTTCGCGGCGGCTACCGGCTGTTCCTCCGCTTCGACGATGGGTCGGAGGGGGTGGTGGACATCGCCGAGGTGCTCCCTCTGGACGGCGTCTTCGCGTCGCTTCGCGACCGCGCGGTGTTCGAGCAGGTATCCCTCGACAAGCAGTGGGGAACCATTTGTTGGCCGAATGACCTCGACCTGGCGCCAGAGCCTCTCTACGAGCGCGTCACCGGCAGGGACCCCAATCAGCTGCCCTCGCGCACAATCGAGCCGGGGCACCCCGGAACTCGCTGAAAGTTGCCGCGTCGAACCCCTGCCGCTCAGCGGTCGACGGTCGCGTACAGGTCGGACGGCACCGGCAGGTAGCGGAACCAGACGTCGGCCATCACCCGCCGGAGGAAGGCCTTCTCGCCTTTCAGCCAGTACGCGCCCGTCTGCCGAATCGGATTGCCGAACCGGTCTCGCCCCGCGCCGCTGGCGTAGGCGTACGAGAGGGCGACCACCCGGGCGGACGCCAGCGCCTGAAGCTCGTCCGGCTGGCTCACGCCGTCGCGGTTCCGGTCGCGCCAGAGGCGCAGGCGAGAGAAGGCCACGTCCCTGGCGTCGATGATGCCGTCGCCGTTTCCGCCGCGCGCCGGCTGGTCGAGCTCGGCGAGCTGGAGGAAGCCGTTGCCAAACCCCGAGGCGTTTCCGAACAGCTCGGCGCCGCTGGAGATGCGGCCGTCGCCGTCCCGGTCGAGGACCAGGAGCGCATTGTCCGCCTTCGGCCAGGCTGACTGCACCGCGTGCCCGGTGGAGAGCAGGTCGAACTGGACGCCGGCCTCGGGAGCGCTCGCCTCGACGCCATCACCGGCGAGGTCGAGCACGAGGGGCGAGTGCGCGCACATGCCGCAGCCCTGAACCGTCTTCTTCAGGTGTTCGACTTCGCTCGACTCGACGTCCTCGTGGAAGTCCTTGATGGCCAGCGCGTCCCGGACCCCGGCCTGGAACTTCTGCACCTGCGTGTCGGTCACTGTGCCGCCGTCGGCTTCGCCGAGGAGCGCCGGCACGTTCAAGTCGGTGGCGCCCACGCGCGCGCCCTGGGCCGCGGGGTTGAGGAAGTCCTCGCAGCTCTCGTCGAGAGTCGTCGGCTCGGGGGGGCACGCCGAGGCGCCGCCGTCGCCCGCAGCGGCATCGGTGGGACACTCGGTGAGCGCCATGCGCGACGTGGCGATGTTCAACCCGATGGGAGTGCCTGCTCCTCCGCCCCCGCCTCCAGCTCCGCCTCCTCCGCCCGTGGCACTTCCCGCGCCGCCGCCGCTACCCGTGTCGGTGCCGGTTTCGGCAGTGGTGCCGGCGACCGGCAGGGTGCCGGCCGAGGCCTCACCGCCGCAGCCGTCGACTCCGCCCGTCGGGAGCGCCACCAGTTCCTGGAAGCGATAAGGCACCCGAGCGTGTGACGAGCTGATGCCCGGGGAGTAGCCGAACCCCGAGCGCCCGATGACCTTGGGCAGCGACTTGCCGAAGAGATACACGCCGACCGCGTGGCCGGCGACGTACGCCCGGTCGTCTGGGCCGTACGTCGAGAGCGCGTTGCGGTTGAACATGCGGACGTCGAGCTCTGCCGATGTCTTGGGGGAGTACTGGCCTGGTTCCGGTACTGCGAGATCGGCGGTCCCCACGCAGCCGATCAACCCAAGACACGTAAGTGCGGTTGACAGTCTCTTCATGACTGCACCTCCTTCGTGTGGGCGGGGCGGTGTGCATCGGCCGTTCCGATCTCCGCCGAAGAGGTACGGCCCGGTCGATTCGCCGCTTTGCGCGACCAGGGTCTGGTGTAGGTCGGTGTCGCGCGGCGCCAAACGGCCAGAGGACGCGCGCTCCACCTGACTGGATCGAGGTCAGCCGCGCCCGCCGGGTTCCCACGATTTCCGCTTCGCGGAACCAACTGGCAACCTGAGAGGTCGAGCCCCGCGATGACCGCTGACCGCCCCGCCGAATGCGCTTCTCCCCTCGCCCTCGAGCGCTACTCGGCGGGCGAGCTCACCGGAGAACCCCTGGCCGGGCTTCGGCGCCACCTCGCCTGCTGCCCGCGGTGCGCGGCGCGGCTCGCCGAGCTGGACGCGGAGGCAGCGCAGTTTTCCCGCTCGCGCTTCTCACTGTCCGCCCGCGCGGCCTTTCGCCGCGCAGACCGCCGATGGAGGAGAACCGCCATGCTCGTCACCCTGGGTCCCGCTCTGGCCGCCGCGCTCGTCGCGTCGGTGCCGTTCCTCGAGACAGTCCGCACGGCGCCCGCGGGGTCGGGCCAAGCTACCGCGCCCGAGGTGCACGCCCGCGCCGCCCGCGCTCTCCTCGAACCTCGCGGAAACGCCGCTCCGCCCCGGCTGCGGCAGGTGTCGGTGCGCGGCCAGCCCGTCGACTTCGGCCAGGGAAGCCTCGAAGCGGCCTCGCCGGCGGGCCCCAGCCGGCCGTTCCTGCTCCGGCACACCGACGTGGCGGCCGAGGTGACCGGCTTCGTCTCGTCGGTCACCGTCACCCAGGAGTTCGAGAACCCGTTCTCCGAGCCGGTCGAGGCGGTCTACGTCTTCCCGCTGCCCGACGACGCCGCGGTGGACGAGATGACGCTCGCCGCCGGGCCGCGCGTCCTGCGCGCCACCATTCAGAAGCGCGAAGACGCGCGGCGGCAGTACGAGGAAGCCAAGCACCAGGGCCGCCGCGCCGCGCTGCTCGACCAGGAGCGCCCCAACATCTTCACCCAGTCGGTCGCCAACCTCCTGCCCGGCGAGGTGGTGAAGGTGACGCTGCACTACGTCGCACCCTTGCGGTACGACGACGGCGTCTACACGCTCAACTTCCCGATGGTGGTGGGGCCGCGGTACGTCCCCGGCAGTCCGCTCGCCGGCGAGCCCCAGGGCACCGGAACCCAGCCCGACACCGACCGCGTTCTGGACGCCTCGCGCATCAGCCCCCCGGCCGAGCGAACCGGCCGCGACATCGCCGTTAGTGTGCGGTTGGACGCGGGCAGCGCCATCCTGAACCTGGCCTCGGTCTCGCACCGCCTGTGGGCCGAGCGGCTCTCGCCGCGGCAGGCGGTGGTGGCGCTCGATTCGACCGACCGCATTCCGAACAAGGACTTCATCCTGCGCTGGCGGGTGTCCGGGCCCGAGAAGCGCGCGGCGCTTCTGGCCACCGGCGGGCGCGGCGGCACCTTCGCCCTGCTGGTGACACCCGAGTCGGCCGACGCTTCGCAGGCGATTGCCGCCCGCGAGCTGGTCTTCGTCCTCGACACCTCGTGCTCGATGACCGGGGCGCCCCTGGCGGCGGAGAAGCGCGCGGTGCGCTCGGCCCTCGAGCAGCTGAACCCCGACGACACCTTCCGGGTCATCGACTTCGCGGACAGCGCCTCGTCCCTGCACGCCACCTCGCTCGCCAACACACCGGCCAACGTGAAACGCGCGCTGGCCTACCTCGACGCCCTGCCAGCCAGCGGCGGCACCAACCAGCTCGCGGGAATTCGCGCGGCGCTCTCGCCCCCGGCCGAACGAGAACGGCTGCGGCTGGTGCTCTTCCTGACCGACGGCTTCATCGGCAACGACGCCGAGGTGCTCTCGGCCACCGAGCGCGAGCTGGGCGCGGCGCGGCTGTTCGCCTTCGGCGTGGGCACCTCGGTCAACCATTCGCTGCTGGCGCGGCTGGCCGAGGTGGGCCGCGGCTTCTACCAGTACGTGCGCCCCGACGAAGACCCCGAGCCCGCCATCGAGCGCTTCGTGCGGCGCATCGAGCGCCCGCTGCTCACCGACGTCGAGGTGGACTGGGGCGGGCTGGCCGTGGCCGAGGTGCTGCCGAACAAGGTGCCCGACCTCTTCGACGCCCAGCCGCTGGCGCTCATCGGCAAGGTCCGCGAACCGGGCCACGGCATCGTCACGGTGCGAGGCCGCCAGGCCGGAAGGCCGGTCGAGCTGAAGCTGGAAGTGACGCTGCCCGAGGCCCCGGGTGGCGCCCCCGGCCTTCCCGCGGTCTGGGCGCGGGCGCGAATCGAGCAGCTCGACCGCCTGCAGTACGGCGGCGACCGCGGCGACGTCATCCGCCAAATCACCAGCCTCGGGCTCGAGCACCACCTGGTCACCGCCTACACCTCGCTGGTGGCGGTCGAAGAAACGCCGGTGACCGCGGCGGGCGGGCAGCGTACGGTGGTTGTGCCTACCGAGGTTCCCGACCTCACCGAGGGCGTCGACGGGAAAGACGAGGGATTCGGCGGCATTGGGTCGAACCAGCGCCCCGCCCCACAACTCCTGGGGATGAACAAGCGCAAGGCGTCCACCATCAACTTCTCCGACGACACCATCGAGGGAAGCCTCGCCCGGCCCGACGCGGCTTTCATCGACGGGCGGAAGAAGGTCAAGTTCGACAGCCTCATCAAGGTCCGCGAGAACTTCGAAGACAAGGTGCTCGACCGGGCCCCCGGGTCGCTCGGTGGCGGGGCGACGAGGTCCTCTGGAGAGGTTCAGGTTCAGGGCAGCCTCGCGCCGAGCGGCGTCCGCGCCACGGTCCAGATTCACCTGAGGGAAGTCTCGGCCTGCTACCAGCGCGCGCTGCTCACCCACCCCGGGCTCGCCGGCAAGCTGGTGGTCGAAATTAGCATCGGCGCCGATGGCCGGGTGAAGCGGGCCCGCGTGAAGAGCTCGACCCTGACCGACGCCGCCGTCGAAGCCTGTGTCTTGAGGCAGATCGAGGCCTGGCGCTTTCCGGCCCCGGTGGGCGGGGGCGAGGTCGTCGTCGTCTACCCGTTCCTCTTCACCCCGCAGCCCTGAGGAAGCCTTGGCGCTCGACGTCGGAGAGCTGTTCGAGAGGCACCACGGCGTCGTGTACCGGCGCTGCCTGGCCCTCTTGCGCCAGCCCGACGACGCGGCCGAGGCGGTGCAGGAAGTCTTCGTCCTCGCCCTCTCGGGGCTGGGCCGGTTTCGGCTGCGGGCCGCGCCGCTCACCTGGCTCTACGCCATCGCCACCCGGCACTGCCTTCAGCAGTTGCGCAACCGCTCGTCGCGCGCGCTGAAGCTGGCGCTCGTGTCGGGGCCGGACAGCACCAACCCCGACCTTTCGGCGCGGGCCGACTTAGAGCGCGCCTTCGCCGGGCTCTCGCTCGGCGAGCTCGAGCTGGTGGCCCACGCCTTCCGCGACCGGCTGACCCAGGACGAAATCTCCGAGGTGATGCGGCTGTCTCGCAAGACGGTGGGCAAGCGCTTGAAGGCGCTCTCGGCGAAGCTGCGGCTGTCGCTCGAGGCGCCCGCAGAACCGGCCCGCGCCGGCCTGGCCGCGGCAGCGTCGTGACGGGGCGCGGCCGGCGCTACTTCTTCTGGTAGACGGTGAAGAGCCCGCGCACCATCGTGTCCTGCTTCTTGCCGGCCCAGTAGAGCGTCGCCACCAGCCGGTCCTCGTCGCCCGGCTTCAGCACGACGCTCTCCTTCGACGGCAGGCGGAAGAGCACCCGCTTCTCGCCCACCGCGGGGTGGTCGGCCGCCGTGGTGCCGACGTCGGGCGTGAACGAGGTCAGGTCGTTGCCCAACCAGTCCTTCGTCGTCTTGAAGAGGTAGTCGTTCTCGAGCATGTACGGCCAGTCGAAGGTCTCGTCCTGGTACAGCACCACCGAGTTGAACGTCACCCGGACGTCGTCCACGTCGCCGGACTTCGGCAAGTTCCGAAAGTTGAGCGTGAGCCAGCACTGGAGCCCTCCTCCCATGTGCGGCCGCATCTCGGAAAGCCGGGCGTCGCCGCAGCCCAGGCTCGCGGACGCAAGAACCGCCAGGAGCCCGCACAGTTGCTGGCCGGCAACCGAATGAGGTGCTTTGCTCGACCCCGCGATGGGCACGGAGAAGACTATACTCCTGGTCGACGACGACGACTTCGTCCGCCAAAACCTCAAGGACGCCCTCTGCGAAGACGGGTTCGTCTTCCTCGAGGCGGGGGACGGCGCGACGGCCCTCGACCTCATCCGGACCCGGCAACCCGACCTGGTGCTGCTCGACCTGCTGATGCCCACGATGAGCGGCCTGGAAGTCCTGGAAGGACTGAAGCGGTCGGCGAGCGCGGTGAAGGTGGTGGTGGTGTCGAGCCTCGACTCGAAGGGGCTGGTCGACCAGGCGCTCGAGTGCGGCGCGGCCGGCTTCATCGTCAAGCCGTTTCACCCCCTCGAAGTGCACGACGAAGTCGCGCGGGTGCTGGGTCCGTAGGGCAGGCGATGGCGAGCTACTGGGTGAGGGACGCTGAAGGGAGGGTGCTCGGGCCGCTGACGCTCGAGGCCCTGCGGCCGCTGGCCAACGGCGGGCGCCTGTCCAACGTCAAGAGCGCGTCGCTCGACGGCCAAGCGTGGGTTCCGCTGGCGAAGGTCCCCGAGGTCGAGGCGCTGTTCATTCCCCCGGCCATTCTGATGCGCCGCGAGGCGGACCAGCAGGAAGCGCAGCGAATCGAGCTCGAGCTCGACCGCATTCAAGAATTGGCCACGCACGTCATCTTCGGAGTCCCCGAGGACGCCGACTTGAGGACGTACCGGAAGGGCTTCATCACCGTCGGCAAGCAGTACCACCCGGCGCGCCTGCCGATGAGCGCCCACCCGGACCTGCTCCGCGCGACGATGGCCATCTTCCAGCTCTTGTCGACGCGCATGGCGATCGTCGAGAAGAAGCTCCAGGGCACCGCGCCACCCCCGGCTGCTGCCACCCGAACGTCGAGCCCCGGAATCAAGGTTCCGGTTTCGCCGGGCACGTCGTCACCGCGGGTGCCGGTGCCTCAGGCAGCGGCCGCGGCCCGGACCTCGAGCCCCGCGATAAAGGTGCCGGTTCCGCCGGGCACGTCGTCTCCCCGGGTGCCGGTGCCACAGGCGGCCGCGGCCGCGCCGAAGCCCGCGCCTACCTACGCGCCACACGAGTTCGTCGGCTTCTCGCGCCGGGTGGACAATCGCCTCGAGGTGTCGCTGAAGGTGCCGTTGTCGTCGGTGGGCATCTTCATCGACCACAAGCTGGTGAACCTCTCGTCCGGCGGCCTGTACGTCCCGCTCGAGCAGACGATTTCCCTGGGCACCCGGTTGGGGCTCACCCTCACCTTCGAAGAGCCTGCTTGGGAAATCCAGGTGGACGCGACGGTGGTGCTGGAGAACGCGGCGACCAACCCGGGCGGGCTCTCGGGCATCGGCTTGCGGCTCGGGCGGCTCGCCGACGGCGACCGCATGTTCCTCGAGGACTTCGTCCGCCGCGGCAGGGCCCAGCGTGCGGCCCCGCGCTAGTAGTGGGGCGGGCGGTCGCGCTCGCCCGCGTCGACCAGGCCGGGCTCGGCCTGGACTCTCTTCTCCAGCCAGCCGACCTTGGCCCTGAGCGCGTCCAGCTCTTTTTGCTGGGCCACCAGCACCTCCGACAGCTCTTGAAGCGTTGCCTGCTGCTCGGTGAAGCGAATCTCGAGCTCGATGATTCGGTCTTCCATGGCGTCATCTCGGCGGAAAAGTTGCGGGGCTACAGGCCTGTGTCACCGTTCGGGACATGACGCTACGACGAATGACGATTCGGAACCGGCTGAAGCTGCCACTGTCGCTGGGCCGTAAGCTGCCGGCGCTCACCGCCGACGTTTCCCGGGGCGGATTCCAGGCCGAGCTTCCCCAGGTCTTCGTACCCGGCTCGCTGGTCGACGGGTATTTCCTGGTGGGCGACGTCGAGGTGCCCTTCCGGGGCGAGGTGACCTGGGCGCAGGCCGGCGACCCGCGCCTGTCACTCTGGAGCAGCATCGGCGTCCGCTTCCTCCAGTTGCCCAAGGGCCTCGAGCCGCTCTTCCAGAAGCTCGAAGGTCGCCCGCGGAAGCTGGGCAAGAAGCGCTGAGAGTCGAGCCGCAGGCGCCACGACTTCGCTCGGCCTGAGCGGAGCCTTGCCGCGCCGGGGTGCACGTCTGTACAGTACCGGGCCCATGGACACCTACGGCCAAGTACTGCCCTTTCAGAAGCCGCGGGTTGCGCCCTGGACCGCGCCCCGTGGAGTCGCCGCGGTGCTCGACGCCTGGCGCGCCGAGCGCACCGTCTGGCGAAACGTGGTGCTGGACGAGGTACAGCCGGCGCGCGAAGCCCGCTACGAGAACCTGCCCGAAGACCTGGCCCCGTCGGTGGCCGAGGCGCTGCGCACGCGGGGAATCGAGCGGCTCTTCTCGCACCAGGCCGCGGCCTACCGGCTTGCCAAGCAAGGCTTGGACGCGGTCGTCGCCACTCCCACCGCCTCGGGAAAGAGCCTGTGCTTCAACCTGCCGGTGCTCGACTGCCTGGCGCGCGAGGACGAGGCGCGGGCGCTCTACCTCTTCCCCACCAAGGCGCTCTCGCGCGACCAGGAAGACGCGCTGCAGAAACTGCTGGCCGACGCGAAGCTGCCCCACGGCGCCGTCACCTACGACGGCGACACCCCGGGCGACGCGCGGCGCGCGGCGCGCGAGCGCAGCGGAATCCTCCTCACCAACCCCGACATGCTGCACACGGGAATTCTGCCCCACCACGCGGGCTGGGCCCGGCTGTTCGCCAACCTGCGCTACGTCGTGCTGGACGAGCTTCACAGCTACCGCGGCGTCTTCGGGTCGCACCTGGCGAACGTGCTCCGACGCCTCGACCGGGTGGCGCGTTTCCACGGCAGCGCCCCGCGCTTCCTCTTCGCCTCGGCCACCATCGGCAACCCGCGCGAGCACGCGGCCCGCATGCTCGGGCGCGAGGTGGCGCTGGTGGACGAGAACGGCGCTCCGGCCGGGCCGCGCCGCCTGCTGGTGTACAACCCTCCGGTCGTCAACGAAGAGCTCGGCATCCGCGCCAGCTACGTCAAGACCGCCACCCGCCTGACCGCCGACCTGGTGCGCGCCGGCGTCCCCACCCTGCTGTTCGGCCAGTCGCGCAACACCGTCGAGGTGATGCTGAAATACCTGCGCGACCACCTGGCCGACGTCAAGCGCATCGACCCTGCCTCGGTGCAGGGGTACCGGGGCGGCTACCTGCCGGGCACCCGCCGGAACATCGAGGCGGCGTTGCGCGAGGGCAGCGTGCGCTGCGTGGTCGCCACCAACGCGCTCGAGCTCGGCATCGACATCGGCTCGCTCGACGCGGTCGTCTGCGCCGGGTACCCGGGGTCGATCGCGGGGCTGTGGCAGCGCTTCGGCCGCGCGGGCCGCCGGGGCGAGGGCAGCCTGGCGCTGCTCGTCGCCTCGAGCGCGCCGGTCGACCAGTACGTGGCCAGCGCTCCGCGCACGCTCTTGGCCAGCCCGGTCGAGCATGCGCGCATCGACCCCGACAACGTCGAGATTCTGGTCCAGCACCTGAAGTGCGCCTCGTTCGAGCTGCCCTTCACCGAGGGCGAACCCTTTCGCGACGTGCCGGTGCCCGAGACGCAAACCGCGCTCGACTTCCTCGAGCACCACCGGGTGGTGCACGCGGTGCCCGGGGCAAAGGGCCTTCGCGTCTTCCACTGGGCTACCGATTCGTACCCTGCCAACCACGTCTCGCTGCGCGCCATCGGCTGGGACAACTTCGTCGTCATCGACGTCGAGACCGACTCGTCCATCGCCGAGATGGACTTCCGCTCGGCGCACACCATGCTGCACGAGCAGGCCATCTACCAGCAGGACGGCGAGCAGTATCAGGTCGAGAAGCTCGACTTCGACAACCACAAGGCCTTCGTGCGCAAGGTGGCGCCCGACTACTTCACCGACGCGATGACGTTCACCAAGGTCGGCGTGCTCGCCGAGGAACGCACGGCCGCGTTGGCCACCGGCCTCGCCGCCGGCCTGGGCGAGGTGTCGGTGGTGGACAAGGTGGTCGGGTACAAGAAGATCAAGTTCCACACCCACGAGAACGTCGGGTACGGCGAGGTGTCGCTGCCCGAGATGCAGATGCACACCACCGCGTTCTGGCTCACCGTGCCGGAAGCGCTGGTGCGCGACCGGCCCGAACCGCGGCCCGCGGTCATCGAGGCCTTGCGCGGCCTGTTGAACGCCCTGCACACCGTGGCCTGCGTCGGCCTGATGATCGACCCGCGCGACCTGGGCCGCACCTTGGGCAGCCGCGCCGAACCCGAAGGTCCGCCGCGGAAAGACCCGCACGCGGGCGCCGGCTTCGACCCGACGCTGTTCCTCTTCGATGACATTCCCGGCGGAGTGGGCCTGGCGGCGCGCCTCTTCGAAGAACGCGACGAGCTCTTGCGCCGGGCCCGGGTGTTGCTCGAAGGCTGCGGCTGCGGGTCGGGGTGCCCGGCCTGCATCGGCCCCGAGATCGGCGCCGGCGCGGGGGCCTCGGCGACAGGCCGAAAGAAGTTGGCGCGCGAGCTGCTCGTCGCCCTGGGCGCTCTCTAGGTCGCGGCCGCGTGGACCTGAAGGCGAAGCTGGCTCGCCTGACGAGCGCAGGGCCCGGAAGTCGGCCAACGCCCGCCGCCGAGCCCGCTCTGTTCAGCCCGAACACATTCGACCCGCTCGGCCCGAACGAAGTCGAGGGCTACCCCGCGGCTCGGCCACCCTGCGCCGAAGGTGAACCGGCGTCCCACGCCCCTCCCGGGGCGTCCGACCGGGCCGCCCGTATCAGAAGCCGCCTCGCAGCGCTGTCGTCTCGGCTTCCCCCGGGTCGCGCACCCAAGGCCCCCACGCGGCCGCTGCCAGGCGCACTGCGCGACACGGCCCGCGGCCCGGTGCACCTGGTCGAGGTATTTCTTCCGGCCGAACACCGGCACGGCGACGCACCCGTCGCGGCGGCGTTGCGCGCCGACCCGGCGCTCGTCGCCCGGCTGGCGCTCGACGACGGGTTGCGCGGCACCGACATGCGGCGGCTGCTCCTGCTCGACACCGAGACTACGGGGCTGGCCGGCGGCACCGGCATGCTGGCCTTCCTCGTCGGCCTGGGTTGGTTCGACGAGGGCCGGCTGCGACTCGAACAGCTTTTCCTCCGGCGCCCAGGCGAAGAGGGGCCGATGCTGTCACGCCTGGCGGAAGCGCTCACCCGCTCG
>JAHFDQ010000468.1 GCA_023248915.1 Archangiaceae bacterium
GGTGCCGGACAGCGTGCTGCCTCCCGGGTTGGCGTTGAAGCCGAGGGTGATGCTGGCGCTGGACGACGTCACCGTGTTGCCGCCGGCGTCCTGCACCGCCACCTGAATGGCGGGGGCAACGGACGCGCCGGCTGCGGTGTTGGATGGGTCGACGATGAAGCCCAGCTTCGAGGCGGCGCCCACCGTGATGTTGAACGCTGTGCTCGTGTCGCCGGTGAGGCCGACGGAGGCGGCGGTGAGGGTGTAGCCGGTGCCCATCTTGTCGATGGAAATGCCCGGGAAGGTGGCCACACCAGCGACGGCGCTCACCGTCTTCGTTCCCGACAGCATGCCAGTCCCGGGAGGGTTGGTGCCGATTGCCAGCGTCACCGACGCGGTAGAGGAGGTAACGGTGTTGTTGAAGGCGTCCTTGAGGGCCACCTGCACCGAGGGGGAGATCGCCGACGTGGCGACGGAGTTTGACGGCTGAGTGACGAAAGTCACGTGTGTCGGCGACGCGCTGCAGGTGGAGAAGGTGAAGTTGGTATTGCTGCCGCCGTCAGTGGAGTTGTAGGCGGTGATGGCGCCACCCGACTTCGTCTGGTGGTTGATCGACACGTCCTCGAGGCTGAACGTCCCCGCCCCACTCCAAGTCCGCACCGTCGCCGCCGGCGTCGAGCCGATGACGATGGAGTCGGCGTCGTTGGCGCAAGGAATGTTGCCGCCGCCGTTGAAAGTCATGACTCCGGCGTTGGTGACGTTGCCCCCCAACGTCAGGTCTCCGGTGCCGGTATTCGAGAAGACGCCCGCGGCGCCCACGGTGAGGGCGCCGTTCACCGTCAGGTTGAAGGTGGCGCCCTGGTCGAAAGTCCCCGACGTCACCGCCAGCGCTCCGCCCGTGGAGAGGTCGGACGCCAACGTCGCAGTGCCCGAGGGCTTGTTGACGGTCAGCGTGCTGGCCGGCCAGATGCCGCTCGGAATTGAGACCGACTGCGCGCCCGCGCCGTTCAAGGTGAAAGCGATGGACGACGCGGACGTGGTGTCCTGCAGAGTCAGGTTTCCGCCGACCAGGTAGGTGCCCCCGGACAGATTCGACGGCGAGGCCGCTTCACAGGACACCGACAGGTTGCCGGCGACCACGGGCGTTCCGATGGTGGTTAGTTGGTTGAAGCAGCCCTTGATGATGTTCAGGTCGTTGAAGGCCATCGCACCGGAATTCAGAGTCGTCGCTCCGGCGCACCTACCGGCGTACATCCCCAGGTGGTTCTGGATGCCAAGCTGGACGGCGGAGGTGCCTGGGTTGACGGTCCCCGAGGTGTACGTCCAACTCGACGCGACGTTGATGCTTCCCACCAGGGTGACGGTTCCGCCGGTGGAGGCGATTTCGACGTTGCCGAGGTAGCCGTCCACCCCGCCGGTGAAGGTCTGGTTGGTGAATCCGTCGAGCTTGTAGAGCGTAGTGCCTGCTTCGCTGGTGTTGTCGGTCAAGTTCCCCGCGACCGTCACGGTGCCGCCGGTCAAGTAGGTGGCGGCGTCGTTGTCGAGCACCAGGTCGCCGTTCACGTCCAGCGTTCCGGAAATCACCGGGTGGTAGGTGCAGCCTTTGACGAAACGGACGTTGTTGAAAACCACGCTCGGCGCGGTGAGGGTCGCGTTGCCGTTGCAGCCGGTGTCTGTCCCGAACTGGACCGTTCCGCCGTTGGCCGAAAACGTACCCGGCGCGGTGAGCGTGAAGTTGTTCTGAACGGTGAAGATGCCGCTGGTGCTGGTGAACGCCCCGCCGGTAATCGAGAAGGACGAACCATCGATGGTGATGGCCTGGTTTCCTCCCAGGAATGTCCCCGAGGCCTGGCTGAAGCTCGACGCGCGGACGGTGAGCGCGGCCCCCTGGGTAATCGTCCCCGAGTACCCAGCGTTGATGGACAGCCCGTTGACGGTCGCCGCCGCGGAAATCGTGCAGTCCTTGATGCTCGTTCCGTCAAAGACGGCCAGGTCTGCGAGGCCGGGGACGGCGCTCCCCGACCAGTTCGATGCGCACGACCAGTTGTTGGCGTTGCCTGCCCCGCAGGTTCCGATGGTGCCGGCCCCGGTCCAGGTGCGGGTGGCGGCCAGGGCGTACCCCGAATGGAGTGCGGCCAGGGCGAACAGCACCCGAGAAACGAGGACGGGCGAATGTGAAAGCCGCGCCAGCATGGGCCGAACGATTCTGACATCCAGACTGGGGCGAAGTCGAGAAGGCGGCCGACTCAGAAATCCAGCTTCGCGCGTCGAGCCCTTGAGGCGAGCCGGAGGGCCAGGGCCGCCAACGGCGCCGAAGACCGCCCGAACCACACTCGTCACGGCAGACCCCTGGGGAACGGCGACCCTACCAGGGACGAGCCGCTCGGTGCGGGTCTCGCTCGCGGCGGGCAACCGCTACCCGTGACCGAAGAACGCGTGAAACGCGAGGCCGGCCGCCAGGGCCAGCCCGGCGACTCCGTGCAGCTTCACCGTGGCGGCGTTTGCCACGGCCAACTCGCGGTCCGCGTAGTGCGCCACCACCTGCCGCGCGGCCGTCACCGCGAGCGGCACCGCCACCCCGATGGCCAGCGCGCCGACAGGGAAACCACCGAACGCCACCCCGACCGGCACCAGCACCAGCGCCGTCGCCACGAGAGCGGCGTAGACCCACCGGGCCCGCCGCACGCCCAGCACCACCACGCCCGTATTCTTTCCGGTCGCCGCGTCGGAAGGGGCGTCTGGAAACTCGTTCACCCACAGAATCGCGGTCGTCAGCAGCCCGGCGGGAAGCCCGACCGCGGCGTCCCGCCACCCCCACGCGCCGGTGAGCGCGAGCACCGTGCCCGCGGTCATCAGCGGGCCGAAGCACAGTCCAACGACGACCTCGCCCAGCCCGCGCCGGGCGCACAACCTGAGCGGCGGCGCGGTGTAGAAGACCGCGGCCCCGGCGCCGGCCAACCCGAACGAGACGAGCTGCCAACTCGAGAGCCAGAGCAACGCCGCTCCGACGCCACAGGCCAGGGCCAGCGAGCCGACCGCCACGGCCAGGAGCCCCGGCAGGCTGATGAGCCCGAGCTCGATGGCGCGGCTTCCTCCGGAGAAGGGCAGGAAGTACTCGGTGTTCGCCAGGTCGGTGCCGCTCTTCCAGTCGAAGTAGTCGTTGAAGGTGTTGGCCGCGATGTGCATCAGCGCCCCACCCAGCAGCGCCAGCCCCAACGTGCCGAACCGGAACCGTTCGGCCGGGTGCGAGGCGGCGACCCAGGCGGCGGCCACCAGCACCGGCGCCAGCGTGGCGCTGAGGAACGGCGCTCGGGTCACCACCATCCACCGCATCATCCGGGTGCCGAGCGACACGGGGGGCATTACCGTCTCGGGCGCGACGCCCTCGACCGCCTCGGTGACCCCGCAGTAGCCAATCTGCGTCTCGCCGCGGAAGGTGGGCGTGATGCGAACGTCGGCGGCGAATGGCGAGCCGTCCCGGCGGACGAAGACGGTGCGGGTCTCGAAGCTGCCCTTCTCGCGGGCCTCGGTGAGCCACCTGTTCACGTGGCCCAGCACCACCAGACCCGGCGAGAAGGCCGACACCCGTTTCTTGTGGATGACCTCTTCGGGGGCGTAGCCGAAGAGCGCCACCGCGCCCGGGTTGAAGGTTTCGATGCGGCCCTCGAGGTCGCAGGTGATGACGCTCTTCGTTCCGTTCATGGTTTCCTCCGCAGGGCCGACCAGGCCGAGCCCTTCAGCACATCGGCCAGGGCGCGCACGTCGAGGCGCGCCGTAGCGGTAAAGGCCTTCACCGCCCGATGGGTCAGCCGGGCGAGCAACCGCATGCGCGAGATTCGTTCGACGGTTGCCTTGGGGCTGTGCGCCTCGCGGGCTAGCTTCTCGCCCTGCGCCAGGTCCCACTCGATTCGCTCGAGGAACCGCGTCTCTCGCTCAGAGAGCACCCGGCCAATCATGCGCATCAAGTCGTTCTCGGCCCGGAACCGCCACACCGGTTCGGCCGCGGCTCGCACCCGGTGTACCACCCACCACTGCTCGAGCTCGCGCGTCACCATTGACACCGCGCCCTTCGAGAGCCCGAGGGCGTGCTGCAGTTGCTGCGCGGTTAGGGCCTCGTCGCGCAGGTAGAGCAGCGCCCAGACGCGCCCGTGGTTCAGCTTGAAGCCCCAGAACTCGATGACGCTACCCACCGCGTCGACCACCAGAGATTCCCACGGGGCGAGCCCCCCCGGCCTCGACGATGCCTGGGACGGCGGAGTCAGCTGGAATCCCTTCATGACGCCACGCCCCCGGGCAGCCCGGCGGTAAAGCCGGCGACGAACGGGGCGAAGCTGGCGAGCCAGGCCTCGGGCCCAAGGGGCGCCAGGCTCGCCGCGGCCCGGGCGAGCTCGACATCGAGGGCGGCCGCGGCGGGAGCGCCACCAGCGTCGAGGGCGGCCCGACCCAGGGCTTCCACCTCGTCTTCGGCGAGCGGCAGACGCGCCCAGGCGTCGGAAAGCGACGCGGCGAAGTCCGGCGACGCTTCGCACGCCTGGGCCAGCGCGAACGACGGATTGCCCGCGCGAATGTCGGCGAAACGCTTTTTGCATCCACGGTCGTCGCAGAGGTCCTTCAGGTCGTCGGCCATCTGGAAGGCGACCCCCAGACGCCGGCCGAGCTCTTCGAGGACTGGAATCTCGGCCGCCCTTCCCGGGACGCGCGCCGCGGCCCAGCCACACCACGCGAACAGCGCGCCGGTCTTGCCGAGCGCGACGGCCCGCAGCGCCTCGGCCCGGACGTCGGCTCGGCCGCGCACGCCAAGTTCGGCCACGGCACCCGCGGCCATCTCGGCGATGCAGTCCACCGCCTCGTGGGTGATCTCAGGCGGGAGATGCCGCAGCCGCTGGATGGCTCTCGACAGCAGCCAGTCGCCGGCGAGCACGGCGACCGCGTTGCCGAACACGACGTTCGCGGTGGGTCGGCCGCGACGCACGGCACCGTCGTCCACCACGTCGTCGTGGAGCAGGCTCGAACCGTGAATG
>JAHFDQ010000104.1 GCA_023248915.1 Archangiaceae bacterium
CCAAGATGAAAAGGCCTTGAAGGGCACCAACCAGGCCGCTTTGGCCAATTGCTCGCCTGCGGCTACGTCCGAACTGCCCATCTCTTCTTCGAGCGGGTCTGCGCTCGCCTCGGGCTCCATACATTCGCCGAGATCCGAGATCTCCCACAGTCCGCCGCCATCCCCTGCGGCGCACTCCCGTATCAGGGCGACTTGCCCTTGGCGACGCAGCGGCTCGAGGTATTGATTCCGGAGAGCCGAGTAGCGATGCTGCGATTTCTCGAGGCCCGAGCTAGCCAGTGCCCTGCGCAACTCGTCGGTAGTCTTGGGGCCGCTGGACAGGGCCTTCAGAATGACCTCGCGAATCTCTTTACGCATCGAGGCGAACGGTCCCACACCCGCCCGCGTGCCGTCCAGCGCGTTGGGGACTTCACTGACGAGCAACGAAAGCGCCACCGAAATTCATACCGCGCAACCACGACACCGACCAATCCGAGTCCGAGATGCCCGCAGAGGTACCTACGTGGCGAAACTGGCTGGCTGGCTAGCGAGACCTCGGGCGCCCTCCACCGGGAAGCGCACCCCCGGGCCCGTTTTCGGGGCACCCTGCCGGTTAGCAGTCCGGACCCGGAATTCCTCCTCCGGGAAGATAGAAGCCTGGCCTGCTTCCGGGCAGGGTGTTCCAAAACCGAGCCGGAGGGGGGCCACTGTTGGCCCGGAAAGACGTTTGGTTTGGCGGCCGCCGAAGAACGGCTCGGTTGCGTGAACCCGGCGAGCCGACCTGTGCCGCCAGTGAGCGCCGGAAGCTAGAGGATGCCGGCTGGTGGAACCAGTGCGCAGAGAGGGACGGTGTCCCTTCCCCTACCTGCCGGACAGCGACCGCCAGCGCAGTGTTACCGGATGGACCCCGAAGCCCGGGTGCACGGCCACATCGAAGGAGCCGGAGGAAGACCGTCGCCGACCCGGTTCGGGCGCGGCGCTCGGGGGAGTCGATCGATCACCGGCATTTTCCCGCCGAACGTGTCGCCTCAAGCTGATCGCGCGCCCACCAATCCGCTCGCCGCTCGCCTGGCGCTTCACAGCACCGACCGCCCGCGGCTTCAGGCCGCCGGTCTCTGGAACAGCGGCCGCACTTTCGTGTCGCGCCGGTTTCCGCGCCGCCAGACACCGACATTCACCTCGGCCGCCGAGGCCAGCGCCATCAGCCGCTGCAAGTCGTCGATGCCCGCCACCTGCTTGCCGTCCACTGAGAGCACCAGGTCGTCCTGGCGCAGGCCGGCGCTCTCGGCGGGCGTGTCGCGGCCGATCTCCACGATGCGCACGCCGCGCCCCTGCCCCACCTCGGTCGCGAGCAGCGCGGCCAGCGCCTCGCTGCGGGCCGCGATGCCGAGGTAGCGCCGGCGCACCTCGCCCTGCGACGTGAGCAGCGCGGCCACCCAGGCCGCGGTCGACGCGGGCACCGCGAAGCCGATGCCCTGGGCAAAGGGCAACATCGCGGTGGCGACGCCCACCACCTCGCCGCGCGCGTTCACCAGCGGGCCGCCCGAGTTGCCGGGGTTGATGGCCGCGTCCGTCTGCAACAGCCCGTCCAGCACCTGGCCGTCGCGCCCGGGCAGCCGGCGCTCGAGCGCGCTCACCACTCCCACGCTGACACTTCTCTCGAAGCCGAACGGGTGACCCATCGCCACCACCAACTGGCCCACCTTCACCTTCGCCATGTCGGCGAGCGGCAGCGCGGTGAGCCCCGACCGGTTGGCGCGGACGACGGCCAGGTCGGTCGGCGGGTCGCGGCCCACCACCTCTCCGCCGACGCTGGCGCCGTCCGAGAAGCGCACCTCGACCCGGCGCGACCGCGCCACGACGTGGGCGTTGGTCAGCACGTAGCCGTCCGGGGCCAGCACCACCCCGGTGCCGCTGCCCCGCGGAAGCTCGAGCGCGATGACGCCCGGAGCCGCCTTCGCCACCAGCGCCTCGAGCTCGTCGGACAGGGTCTCGAGGGCGGTCACGGCTTCTCTCCGATGACGACGGTCACGTCCTTCACCTTGCCGCCGCTGAGCACCTTGCCGGGCGCCGCCTCGCCGACATGGTCTTCACGCAGCCACGCCTGGAGGTCGGCCAGGCTCCTCACGGAATCTGGGCCGAGCCGCAGCAGCGTGTCGCCGAAGGCGATGCCGGCCTTGTCGGCGGGGCCTCCAGGCTCGACAGCCAGCACCATCAGGCCAAGCTCTTCGCCTGTCGCCTGCTGGACGGCGTCGGGCAGCGGCAACGGCTGCATCGACAGCCCCAGGTGGCCGCGGCGCACCCGGCCGTGGGTCAAGAGCGCGTCGACCGACTTCCTCACGGTCGCGACCGGGACGGTGAGGCTAGTGCCTCGAATGAGCCCGGTGGTGTTCAGCCCCAGCACCTTGCCGTCGAGCCCGACCAGCGGCCCGCCCGAGAAGCCGGGCTGGTGGGGGGCGTCGGCCTCGAGGTAGCGGTCCACTTGCCCGCCGCTGCGGGTGCGCCACGGCTCACTGCCGAGCGCGCTCACGATGCCCGAGGTCGCCCGCACCGTCTTGCCGGGGCGCGCCAGCATCAGCACCCAGTGGCCCACCTTCACGCCGGCCAGGTCGCGCGTCGGCGCCGGGGTGCATTTGCCCGCTTCGATGGAAAGGACCGCCACGTCGGTGCCGCCGTCGCGACCAACAACCTTCGCGGGCGCCACGCTGCCGTCGGGCAGTCCCACCGTGAGGCCGTCGTCGCCCTCGACCGCGTGGCTCGCGGCCACCACCACCCCGTCGGCCCAGACGATGCCCGACGAGCGGCGGCGCCTGCCCTCGACTCGCACCACGCTCGGCCCCACCGCTTCGACCACCGCCGCCAATGCCTCGGACAGCTCGCTCGCCTGAATCGCCATTTCGACCTTCCTTTCGAGCGAACGGTAGCGGCGGCGGAAGGCCGCCACATCGCCCGAGCGGGCAGGCCGCGACCTGGCCGAACGGCCAGGGCTACAGGTCGATCATCCCCAGCCGGGCGGCGCGCACCACGGCCTCGAGGCGCCGCTGGACTCCGAGCTTGGCGAGCACGGCGTTGACGTGGAACTTGGCCGTGTGCTCGCTGATGGACAGCCGGGCGGCGACTTCCTTGTTCGACAACCCCTCGGCGAGCAGGCCCAGCACCTCTCGCTCGCGCGGGGTCAGCGGCTCGCGCAGTGGCTCGACCTCCGGCACGGCCCGCGCGCCGGCGAGGTCGGCCAGGTAGGCGCGGTCGAGAACGGCCAGGCCCGCGCCGAGTGCGGCGACCGCGGCGGCGATGGACTCGCCGGAACCGTCTCGGGCGAGGGCTCCGCTGGCGCCGGCCGCGATGGCTTCGGCGGCGTGCGCCTCGTCCGCGACCAGCGCGAGCACCGGCGCGCCGTCGGCGTAAGACTCGATCTCGCCGAAGGGCTGGCCGCCGGCGTCCCACACCACGACATCGGGGCGCGACTGCGCGAGGGCGGACACCGCCGGGACGCCCGCCTGCTGAACGTCCAAGCGGCCAGACTGTGCCGCCAGCATCAGCGCCAGGCCAGACCGGACGAGCGGGTCTGCCGCCACCACCAGGACGCGCAGGGGTTCGGCGCTGGCGACGGTGGCGCGCACGGCACCATAGATAAGGGTTCCGAGGCGCTTCGCAAGCTCGCCTGCCCGTTGGGGCGCGGCTCCACAGGATCGGGGCTACGCAGCCCGGAGAAGCTGGCGGGTCCTGGCCTCCCAGCGCCCGTTGAAGAGGTCTGCGCGGAGCGCCGCCATCTGAGCTGCGCCTTCGGCGGACCAGCGCATCCCCTGAAGCATGAGGCGGGTACCGGTGACGTGGAAGTTGGCACTCTCCACCGCGCCGCTGGTGATGCGCAGGCCACGCATCCGGTAGGCCGGGTAGTCCATCCTGTCCTGGTTGTTGTCGAGGTAGCCGGCGAGGCTGTCGACCAGCTTTCTGGTCTCCGCGCGTGAGGGGCGAACGAAGCGCAGCGCTTCGATGACCTTCTTCGCCTCGCCGGCCTCGATGCGATCGCACTGCGAGTAGGCCCACTTTCGGGCCTTTTCGCTGCCCTCGCCGTAGAGGCTGTTCGCGACTTCCCAGACGCGGTGCTTCACGTGGAAGAGATCGAGGATGAGCAGGCTCTTCACGGGCAACCACTCTGTCAGTGTGCGAATCCAGTCTGCCCCGTCACTCAACACGACGAGCAGCGCGGCGCCGTCGAAGCGCAGCCGCAGCATGGCGACCCACAGCAGGGCGGCGAACCCCTTCCAGTCGCCCAGGTGCGACACGTACGTCTTCTTCAACAGACAGCCTCGCCCGGGGCTCTCCGTCGCGCAGTCCTTGCCGTCGTACAGCACCGCGTTCTTCACCTCGCGGCCGACGATGCGGTAGCGGCGGCCCTTGCCGCCGCGCGCCTTCGCCTTCTTCGCACGCTCGATGCGCCGCCGCTCCGTGGGCGTCAGTTCCGTGCCCTTTAACTCCTCTCGGGTAATCGGAATGACGCCGTCCATCTCCAGGTACGCCACTCTGGGCGCCTCGCTCGCTGGGACGGTGTCGGCCGGCCGTCGCTGGCTCTCGACGGGGAGCCCCGTCTCATCGTAGGGCGCACACGTCACCGCTTCCTCGGCATCGAGTCGCTGCACCGCCTCGGCTCGCCGCTCCACCATCTCCTCGATGCCCTTGATGCTGACGTCGGCGCCGCACAGCTTGCCCACCAACGTCTTGGCCATGCCGAAGGGCACCGTCGCCGCCATCATCGTCGTTACTTCTTCCAGGCGAGGCGTGAAGTCGCTGTCCGAGAACCCAAGCGCCTTCTGCGCCGGGGCGATGCCCTGCTTGCAGTCGTCGCACAACGCGTACCGCCGCTTCAGCCACAGCGGCCCCAGAGTACTGTCCCAGCTCCGGCCTCGCCGCCCCTGCGATTCCGCCGTGCCCGCACATCCCTCGCACTGCGCCTGCCCCACCAGCTTCGCGTCCAACACCTCCACCCGCGCTTGCAGCTTTGCCTGCAGCACAGGACGCACCACCCGCCGCGACGCCGCCACCGCCGCCTCTTCCTCGTCGATCGCGGTGGCGTCCTCTCCCATCGCGGACCCGGCATACGCGGCCAACTCCGCGAACCCCTCCACCAACGCCGCCCCGACCCTCGCGCCCAACCTCGCGCCAAGCACCTTGCCGACTTCCTTCGCCGACCCGTCGCTCTCCGCGAACGCCTTCCGCACCACGTCCAACCACATCGCGCTCAATTCCTCGGTAGTCTTCATTTCGGGGTACCTCACCGGGCGCTAACCCGGTCGCACAGGGCGGGAGTGCCCGGTGCGAGGAGGTACCCCGCTTTTCACTCCCGCACCACGGCAATGCCCCTACTCTTCAGATCCGCGCCCGCCCGTTGTGGATGTGCGGCCGTCCTTCTATCTAGTTGGTGGGATAGGCGTACATCGAGACGCCGGTAACGACGCCGTCCTGGAAGAGGCAGGTACCCCCGGCCAGGTAGTCGCCCTCTCCTTGATAGGCACCGAAGTTCGGGCTGTAGATGCAGGCCTCGCCCGTCTCGCACAGGCCATTGTCGTTGCCGTCAACGTCGTCAAGAATTTCCAACGCGTTGATCAAGAACGTGTGGGGCGGAAGCTGCTGGTCAGTGATGACCCTGTTCCCGTTCACGGCCGACGGGCACGCCGACCCGGCCACGAAAGGCGCGTTGGGCGTGGACCCGTCACCGCTGCGGTTGCGCACCTGGGTGTCCGCGCCGTTCAATCGCCAGTCCCAGATCCGACAGTTGCCCGTCGTGCAGCGCCCCTCCGCGGCCGGGTCGGGGAAGGCGGCACCGTCGATGCCCCAGGCGCGGAACAGGTTTTCGAAGGTCAAGAAGTCGCTGATCGAGCCGTAGGCCTGGAGACCGTTGTTGTCCGAGGAATTCATCGCGTCGTCCGTGACGACCTTGCCTGCAAACGAAGAGCTCAAGTCGAGAGTCGTCCTCAGGCTGAAGCTGGAGCCGCCTTGAGGCGCGCACGTCGAGTTGACGAGCCCGGGATTCGTCCCTCCCGCGACCACCTCGCAGTCCACGTTGTTGCTGCCGACGAGCAGGTTGTCGAGGAAGGTATTATTGCTCGAATTCGCCGTGAGGTTGATACCCCGGCTGCTGTGGTGCGCGAAGGCAAGCTGCGCCATCTTGATGCCGCTGGAGAAATCCAGGGCCACCCCGGTGCGGTTGTTGGCGAACAGTCCCTGGACGAGGGTGTCGGATCCTCCTCCGTACTGCCGGGCATAGCCGCATTCGCTCTGCGTCGCGGTGACGTGCGAAATCGTCGTCCGGTCCGAGGCGTCGTAGAGGACGAACCCGCCATTGCTGACTGCATTGGGCTGACTCTGCAAGATGACCTGGGTGAAGATGTTCTGCGTGCCGCTCCCGGTCGGGCTGTAGATCAAGATTCCGTGGCCGCCGTTGTTCGAGACGTTCGCCTGGGAGACGATGTTGTTGTTGGCCCCATAGGAGAGCATGAGCCCATAATTGCCATTATTGGACGACCTGAGCCTGATCAGCCGGTTGTTGCTGGCATTGCCTGAACCCTCGAGATGAAAGCCGTCCTGCCCGTTTCCCGACACGCCGACGTCTCGGAAGGTGTTGAATGAGCTCTGAAGCATGTAGACGCCATCGAGGCCATTGTTCTGGGACGTAACGTTTGTGAGCGTATTGTAGTCGCTCGCCGCATCGAACCTGATTCCACGGGAGTTGTTTCGCGCGGCAATCCCGGTGAACGTGTTGTACGTGCAGCCGTAGAGGTAGATGCCTCTGTCGTAGCCGTAGACGTCGATGTTTCTGAACGAGTTGTAGCTGGCGAGCCAACAACTGATCCCGACCTGAGAACCAGGCTCTCCGATACCGGTGAAGTTCGTGACGAGGTTGCTGGTCGAGTTCCAATCCGTGTCCAACCCGTATTGAAGCGAGGTCGACGTGATGTCGTGGAACCTCGAAAACGTCGTCTCGTAGATTGCGAAGACCATCTCGGCACTGGTCGCCCCGGTGCTGCCGTCGAAGGCACCTTCGACCCAGAGGAACTTCTGAGAACCGGCCGCCAGGACGCAGATCGCGTTGGCTCCTGCCACTTCGCCGGGAAAGGCCCCCCCGTCGGCGCAGTTTTTCGTAGCGCTCCCGGCGTAGCTCAGCGTGGCGCCCGAAAGGGTGACGACGGCCAGCTTGTCCAAGTTGAGATTGTACCCTTGGGTGGACCGAGACGAGGCCAGGGTGAAAATCGTACCGGTCGTGTACACCTGATCGGGGCCTGCTCCGTCGTCGTCCACATCGTCCAGAACGATCACCGACCCGGCGCTGTTGTCGGGCAGCGCAACGATCGGGTTGGTCCACCAGGCGGCAGGCGTGCTCGCTCCGTACTTGGCACCCGTCAAAAGTACGCTGTCGCTCTTCCAGTTCGTGGCGGTGACGAGGTTCGCGAGCCCCTTCCCGCTCTGAAATCCCGAGGAAAAGAACGTCGCCACGCCTGCCGGGGTGGCGCAAGTCCAGGTGAACACCCCCAGGGCGTCGGTCAGCGACAGCCCGGTGCACGAGGAGACTCCGGGGACGGCAACCTTTCGCTGCTCTCCAGCGTGGAGGCAGAGCGAGTTGCCGAGCTCGGTGCCCAGGCAGGCGGCTCCAGTGGAGCTGAAGACGTCGGGCCCGTCGTTCTCGACGTAGTCCATCCAGTTGGCGCCATTGGTCGGGTAAGAGGCGACAACCGAAAGCGGGATGTCGACCTCGAGCCCGCTCGAGCACCCGGAAACGGACTGGTTTCCAGCCAGGTCGACGCTGGTAATCCGGTACGTGTAGGTGGTTCCGGCCGTGGCCGTCAGCGGGCTCGTCTGAGCCGTGGCCGACGCCAGGTCGACGGGCGTGCCGAGGGCCGCGGTACAGGTCGCGTCGGAGTAGAACTGAACCTTCTGGTCGGCGAGGTCTGCTGCAGCCGACCGGGTCCATGATGCGGTGAGGCCGGTCGTCAGCGTCGGAGAGGCTTGGGCCCAGCCCAACCCCGTGGCCGCGGCCGGCGCCGTGGAATCGACCGTGAACGAGAAGGCGTCGTTGGTGGCGACCGTGGAATTGGTGGCTCCGTCCCCTGCATTGACCTTGATTCGGTAGGTCGAGCCCTCGACGAGCGCGCAGGGCGAGAAGTCGAGGCTGGTGGCGGCCGTGTTTTGCGTGGCGCAGACGTCGGCGGTATCGCCTGCGTTTCGAATCACTACGGCGTAGCCCGTCGCACCGGAAGCGACCGTCCAGTGGGCGGTTGGGCTCGCGGTCGAGGTGAGCCAGGCATCGGCGGTGACGTCCGCGTTGCCCGTCACGCCGGTGATGTCGAAGGAACCGGGCGGCGTGCCTGCGTCCTGACCGGCGTCGGCCCCGGCATCCCAGCTGGCGTCCTGTCCTGAATCGCCGCCTGCGTCGTCTCCGCCAAGTTGACTCGCATCGGCTCCGCCGTCGTCGTCGGATGCCCCCGCGTCGGGGCTGGCGTCATTTCCGGAGTCCGGGCAGGCGGCGCCCGTGCATGAAGGTACGCGGGCCTGCCCCCCGCACTCACAGCCGACGCGCAGCGCCTGCGTGGCGAGAAACGGCCACAGCGCTGCGAAGAACCATGTCGGCCGACCCGACAACACCCTGCCACCGTAGCACCGGACGCCGAACTCTTCTGGCCCGACGAGCGCGCCGACATTCGCGATAGGGTCGCGCGCGTGCTCGATTCACGCGAACGCTTCGCCGCGACGGCGGACGACTACGAGCGGTACCGCCCCAGCTACCCCGGCGCCCTGGTCGACTGGATTGTGTCGACGGCCGGGCTGACCCCCACGGCGAAGGTCGCCGACGTGGGGTGCGGCACTGGCATCGCCGCGCGCTTGTTCTCGGCCCGGGGTTTCGACGTCGTCGGGGTCGACCCCAACGAAGAGATGTTGGAGAAGGCCCGGGCTCGCGGGCAGGCCCGATACGTGCGCGGCGAGGCCTCGGCGACCGGGCTGCCGGACTCCAGCGTCGACCTGGTCGTCTGCGCGCAGGCCTTCCATTGGTTCGACGCGAAGGCGGCGGCGGCCGAGTTCCGTCGAATCCTCGCGCCCGGCGGCTGGAGCGCCGCGTTCTGGAACGTCAGGCAGAAGACCGGCCTGATGGCCGAGTACGAGGCGCTGCTCCAGCGCATCGGCGACTACCGGGCGGCGCCCAAGCCTGCCGAGGCCATCGTGCGCATCGAGGCGCTCGCCGCTTCGCCGGGCTTCCTCGCGGCGGAGTTCGAATACTCCCAGCCGATGAGCCTCGAACAGTTGCTCGGCCGGGCCCGGAGCAGCTCGTACGTCGCGCACGGGGTCGCCGACCTCGCCGCGTTCGAAGCATCGCTGGCCGGGCTCTTCGCGCGCCATGCCCAATCGGGGGTGGTCGCCTTCTCCTACCGTACCGTCGTTCGGATGTGGCGCTGACCGCGCGCTACCCGGCGACCAATTCGCGGTGCAGCCGCTTCGTCAGCTCGGGCAGGTGCTTCCTGTCCACCAGCAGGGAAAGCTGCAGCGGAGAGGTGTGCACGGCGAGCACTCCCGCCCCAATTGCTTCGGCCTCGGCGAGCGAGCGCCGCAGGTGGGTCCAGTCCGAGTTGACGCCCGCGCCGACGCAGGTGACCGTTCCCAGCCCCTCGCGCACCGTAACCTTCGCCCCGAAGCGCGCCGCGACGTCCTTCTTCAAGGCGTCGAGCCCGTGCACGTCCTGGAGCGGAATCCCCACGAAGGCGCAGCCGTCCCTGGCGCCGACTCCGTCGAACGACAGGAAGCGCCCTCGCACCTCGCGCGCGTCGAGGAACTCGAGCAGCTCGGTCAGGCGCTGCCCCTCTCCGTGCGCGGCCAGCACCACCAGGTCGCCGTCGGACGTGACGCCCTTGACCTTGGCGAGCGAAGGCACCGGCAGGTCGTGCACCTGGGTGCCGGTACCGCCCCCGTGGGTGCTCTTGGCCAGGATGACGATGCCCTTCTGCTTCGCGAACTCGACCGCCTGGGCGTTCAACACCTTCGCTCCGGCCGAGGCGAGCTCTTGCATCTCGTCGTAGGAAAGCTCGGGCAGCTTCTTCGCTTCGGGCACCACCCGGGGGTCGGCCGAGAAGACGCCGTCCACGTCGGAGTAGATCTCGCAGTCGGCCCCCAGCGCCGCGGCCAGCGCCACCGCCGTCGTGTCCGAACCGCCGCGCCCGAGCGTCGTCACCTCGCGCTTGTAGGACACGCCCTGGTAGCCGGCGACGATGACCACCTTGCCCTCTGACAGCTCGTCCTGAATCCGGTACGGCCGCACCTCGACGATGCGGGCCTGGGCGTGGGCGTCGTTGGTGATGATGCCGCTCTGGCTGCCGGTGAAGCTGATGGCCTTGACGCCCAATTCGTGCAGCGCCATCGACAACAGCGCCATCGAGATGCGCTCGCCGCAGGTCAAGAGCATGTCCAGCTCGCGCCGGGGCGGGTCGGGGGAGATCTGCTTGGCCAGCGCGAGCAGCTCGTCGGTGGTGTCGCCCATGGCGGAAACCACCACCACCAGCTCGAAGCCTTCCGCGCGCCGGTCCTTCACCTTCTGGGCGACCTTGCGCACCTTCTCGACGTCGGCGACCGACGAACCGCCGTACTTCTGCACCACGATGGGCATTGCCGGCACTCCCCGCTGCGAGCGGCTGAATGGCCGCGCTTTATAGAGGCCGTGCACGCGCCTGGCCAGCGTCGAAGGGTCTGCACCGTGTGGGAATACGGCGGATTCACGGATGTTTTTGTCGCCCCGAGTGGCGCCACTCCCTATATTCCGCGCCGCTTTCGAGGGCGGGAGGTTTCCCATGCCGATGATCGAGGTGCAGAACGTCACCAAGCGCTACCGCGACCGGGTGGCCCTGGACGCGGTGACGTTCACCGTCGAGAAGGGCGAGATTCTCGGCTTCCTGGGCCCGAATGGCGCCGGCAAGTCGACGATGATGAAGATTCTCACCGGGTTTCTGCCGCCCACCGAGGGCAGCGCGAAGGTGGCCGGCTTCGACGTGTTCGAGCGCCCGCTCGAGGCCAAGCGCAACATCGGCTACCTGCCCGAGACGCCGCCGCTGTACCCCGAGATGACGGTGCGCGGGTACCTGAAGTTCGTCGGCCGGCTGAAGGGGGTGCCGCGCGCCAAGCTGAAGGGCGAGGTGGAACGGGTGGCCAGCCTCACCGGCACCGCCGACGTGCTCGACCGGCTCATCCTCGCCCTGTCGAAGGGCTTCAAGCAGCGGGTGGGGCTGTCGCAGGCGCTGCTCGGGTCTCCCCCGCTGCTCATCCTCGACGAACCGACCGAGGGGCTCGACCCACGGCAGCGGGCCGACGTATTGCAACTCATCAAGGGCCTGGCCGGGCAGCACACGGTCATCCTCTCGACGCACATACTCCCCGAGGTGAAGGCGACCTGCCAGCGGGTGCTCATCATTCACCGTGGCAAGCCGGTGGCCCACGACGACCTGGCGAAGCTGGCCGACCCCAGCCGCGAGACCGGGCTCGAAGAGACCTTCATCCGGCTGACCGCGGCCTAGGGCCGAAAGAGGACTCCATGCGAAACACCCTGGCCATCGCCCGAAAAGAGCTGACCCTCTACTTCACCACCCCGTGGGCCTACCTGGTCTTCACGGCGATGGCGTTCATCTCGTCGTTCTTCTTCATCGCCATGCTGTCCACCTTCAAGCAGGTGCAGGAAATGGCGCGCATCTACACGTGGGACCGCATGCCGGGCGACTACGCGGCCTACAAGAACCTGACCGACGGCGTGGCGGTGCAGCTCTGGGGGGTGGTGCTGATCGTCACCCTCTTCGTGGCGCCCTTCCTCTCGATGCGCCTGTTCGCCGAGGAGAAGCGCCACAAGACGTTCGAGCTCTTGATGACCGCGCCGGTGCGGCCGATCGAGATCGTCCTCGGCAAGTACCTGGGCGGGCTGGCGGTCATCTCGGCCACGCTGGGGCTGACCATCGTCTACCCCATCATCCTCACGGTGTTCGGCGGGTCCGAGTCGGGCAGCGCGCTCGAGTGGTCGACGGTCGCGCTGGGCTACGGCGGGCTGCTCTTGTGGGGAGCCACCTGCATCGCCATCGGCATGTTCATCTCGTCGCTGACGGAATCGCAGATGCTGGCGGCGTTCCTGACCTTCGCGGTGCTGCTGCCGTGGATGTTGATCAAGGGCCTGGCCCAGTCGGCAGACGAGCCCTTCCGGTCGATCGCCACCTACGTGTCGTTCGACGCGCAGCTTCAGGACATGTTGAAGGGCGTGCTCGACCTGAAGGCGCTGGTGTTCTTCACGTCAATTATCCTCCTGTCGATTCTCTTCACCCACCGCGCGGTCGAAGCGCAGCGCTGGACGTAAGGCGCGAGGCCACCCATGCAATCACTCGGAAGAGTCTTCGGCGGGCTGGGGCTGCTCCTGTTGCTCACCGTGCCGGTGACCTTCGCGGTCACCTCGACGTCCCTGTGGTACCCGGCGGCCAAGGCCATCGCCGGCGGAGTGCTGCTGGCCGTGTACCTCGGCACCAACTACCGGCGGCTGTTTGGCGCCGACGCCGCGCCCAAGAAGTCGGGAGAGCACGAGCCCGGCCCGATGAGCCAGGGCACCCGGTCGAGCTTCTTTTTCCTGTCCACCGCTGTCATCGCCCTGGTCGCGGTCGGCGCGGTCGGCGCGGCCAACTACATCGTCGCCAAGCGCGACAAGAGCTGGGACCTGACGCGGAAGAAGATCTACACCCTGGCCCCGCAGACGCTCTCGACCCTCGCCGGCCTGAAGGAACCCATCACCGCCCTCGGCTTCCTGCCGCCGTCCCACCCGGCGCGCGACTCGCTGGAGAGCATCTTCAAGCGCTACCACGCCGAGTCCGACAAGTTCGTCTACGAGCTGAGAGACCCGCGGAAGAACCCCGACCTCGCCGCCAAGTACCAACTGAAGGAAGGCCAGGCGACGGTGGTGCTCACCCGGGGCGAGGGGCCGAAAGAGACCCACACGGTGCTGAACGTCGTCTCGGAGCAAGACCTGACCAACGCCCTGGTGAAGATCAACACCGTCGGCGAGCAGAAGGTCTACTACCTGCTCGGCCACGGCGAGTACCCGCTCGAGGACGTAGCGCCCACCAACCCCGACGAGCCCAGCCTGTCCACCGCTTCCGAGCTCAGGCAGAGCCTGTTGCAGGAAGGCTACGCCCCAGAGACGCTGAACCTCGTCGAGACGCAGCACCAGATTCCGAAGGACGCGGCGCTGCTCGACGAG